>CADBLM010000200.1 GCA_902795445.1 uncultured Bacteroidia bacterium | reverse complement strand
CCCCGCCTTCCAGCCTCCGGCTTTGGCATCTTCACTGCGGGCAAACACTTTCCGGAGTTCATCGTGGATATTGGCATAGGTAGCCACGGTGGAGCGCACATTGATACCGATGGGGGTCGCATCGATCAATTTGACCTGGCGGATGCCTTCGGCCTCAACCGCCTTTACGTGCGAAGGCAGTTTGCCGCCGTCGATGCGGGCTTTGAGTCCGGGAACCAGGCTTTCCAGAATCAGGGTCGTCTTGCCCGAACCGGACACGCCCGTGATGACGGACAGACGTCCCTTCGGGAAGGAAACCTCCAACGGACGGACGGTATGGATGGCGCCGGTCTTCATCCGGATAGCCCCCAGGTCAAAAAGGTCCGACCTGCGCTTAGCCGGTTTGAGACCACTTTTCAGATACGGGCCTATCCGGGAGGCGGGATTTGCCTCCAACTCCCCCACCGTGCCCTGCGCGATGACCGTTCCGCCCTTGGCGCCGGCCTCCGGTCCCAGTTCTATGACCCAGTCGGCGTGTGCGAGCACCTGCGTATCGTGATCCACCAGCACGACGGTGTTGCCGTCCGCGACCAAATCGTCCATCACCCCCGTGAGTCCTTCCAGATTGGACGGATGGAGGCCGATGGAAGGCTCATCCAGCACATAGAGGACGCCGGTCGTGCGGTTACGCACGGCACGGGCCAGTTGGATTCGCTGCCGCTCACCGGTGGAGAGGGTGGCCGCCGCACGGTCCAGAGACAGATAGGAAAGGCCCAGGTCCACCAGGCGGCGGGCCGTATCGTGGAAGGATTCGCAGATACGCTCCGCCATCGGCCGCATCGGCTCCGGAAGCGATGCCGGGACGCCTTTCACCCATTCGATGAGTTCCGAAAGCGTCATCTTGCAGGCATCGGCCAGGTTGATTCCCCGCAGAAGGGGCGCACGGGCGGCTTCCGACAGACGGGTGCCGCCGCATTCCGGGCAGACATCCTCTTTGAGAAACTTCTCCACCCGCTTCATCCCGGCTTCATCCTTCACCTTGGAAAGAGCGTTCTGAACGCTATATACGGCGCTGTAGTATGTGAAGTCCATCTCGGCGAAGCCGTTGGTCTTCTCGTTCTTGTAGATGATATGGCGTTTCTCGGCGGGGCCGTGATAGACAATTTCTTTTTCTTCCGGCGTGAGGTCTTTGAAAGGGACGTCCGTGCGCACGCCCATCTCGCGGGCGATATCTTTCATCAGCGACCACATCAGCGAGCCCCAGGGCGCCACGGCCCCCTGATCGATGGTCAGGCTGTCGTCGGGGACCAGGGTGGACTCATCCACCGTACGGACGATACCGGTTCCGCCGCAGCACCGGCAGGCACCTTCGCTGTTGAACGCGAGTTGCTCCGCACCGGGGGCATAGACCCGTTCCCCGCAGACGGGGCAGTAGATGGGCTGTTCGGCCGCCACATCCAGCGTGGGCTCCAGGTAGTGACCGTTGGGACAGCGGTGGCTGGACAGGCGGGAAAACATCAGACGGAGGCTGTTCAGGAGTTCCGACATCGTGCCGAAGGTGCTGCGGATGCCCGGAACGCCCGGACGCTGGTGCAGGGCCAGCGCCGCCGGGACATAGCGCACGTCATCGGCCATCGCACGCGAAGCCTGGGTCATCCTCCGCCGCGTATAGGTGGACAGGGACTCCAGGTAACGGCGGGAACCTTCGGCATACAGGACCCCCAGGGCCAGGGAGGATTTTCCGGAGCCGGACACACCGGCGATCCCCACAATCTTCCCGAGCGGGATGTCCACATCGATATTTTTCAGGTTGTGCGCCTTGGCGCCACGGATTTCTATTTTGTCCGGCATACGGAGAATAAGCGATTAAATGGATTTACCGGCTAACTCCGCCGCAATCAGCGGAAGAAGGCCTTCGTCAGCGGGAAGCCAACGGACGGAGCCGAGCGTGTCGGCGGTCAGCCAGCGGGCGGCCTCGTGTTCGTTCAGGCGGAGCGCCCCGGTTACAAGAGAACAGATGTAGCAGTACATATGAAGGTGAAACTCAGGATAGTCCCAATCCACCGTATGCAGGAACTTGTCGATGCGGATTTCCGTGGCCAACTCCTCCCTTATCTCCCGTACAAGGGCCTCCTCGGGCGTCTCCCCCGCTTCTATCTTGCCCCCGGGCCACTCCCAGAAATCCTTCCACGAGCCGTATCCACGCTGTGTGGCGAATACCGCATTCCCTCTTCTGATAATAGCAGCGACTACTTCTATTGTCTTCATCCGTTTGTTTCTTTCACGGCCTCCAAACCCGAGATCGACTTGATGGATTTCGCCATGTTGATCAGATGGTCGGCGATTCGCTCCGCATTGGAGGAAAGTTCCAGATACTGCGCACCTACCGAGGGCGTGCAGATACCTTTCTCCATACGGACGATGTGCCCTTCTTCCATCCTCCTGGTGTAGTCGTCAATTTCATCTTCAATGGCGTTCGCTTCGCGAAGGGATGCCAGACTCTCATTCTGATAAGCATCCACGGCCTTGGAGTACAACCGATGGAGCAGCGCCTTCAGCTGGCTGATCTCATACTTGGCGTCATCGGAGAACTGCTGGGAAGTGTCGGCCAGGACAGTGGCATACTCGACGATGTTCTCTGCGTAGTCGCCCACGCGTTCCAAATCCCGGATACTACGGTAGGTACCAGAGAGATAGGTCCTGTCCTTTTCGCCCAGTCCGCTTTTTCCGCTCAGCTTGACCACAAAGCCCACCAATTCCCGGTTGATGAAGTTCAACTGCTGCTCGTCGCGCTCGAAGCGGCTCTTTTCGGTAAAATCCAAGCGGACGGCCATGTCCAGGGCACGGTCCACATTCTCAAGGGCGATGTCGGCCATCCGGAGAATCTCGCGCTTGACCTGGGAAACGGCGACAGGCGGCGTACGAAGCATATTCCCGTCCACATAACGAAGGCTGAAACCGTCTTCCGGCTTCACGGTACGATCGGGGATCAGGCGGATTACCGACGCGACCAGCATCCCCGTCAAGGGAAGCATGATGCCTACCGTAACCGTATTGAAGAAGGTATGGAACATTGCCAGCTGGACCTGCGGCGCCGACGGGAACAGTTTTTCGAACAGGCTCCCGTAGGAGATGTCGAACCAGCCAAGGACCATGGCCGCCAGCATGAACAGGACGACACCCGTGCAGTTGAACAGCAAGTGTATGAGTGCGGTACGCTTGGCATTCGTGCCGCCGGTGGCACCTGCGATGACAGCCACTACGCAGGAACCGATGTTGGAACCCATCGTCAGATAAATACCCTGGTCAATCCCGATGAGTCTGGTCACCACCATGGCCAGCGCGATGGAAGTCATGACGGAAGAACTCTGGATGATGGCGGTGAAAACCGTACCCAGAAGCACAAGCAGGATGGGGTTGCGGATTCCGGCCAGGAACGTCTTTACCCCGTCAAGGGCCGCAAACGCTTCCATGGAACCGCTCATCAGCTCCAAGCCCACGAACAGCAGGCCGAATCCCGCGAGGATGCCGCCCAGCGTCCTGAGGCCGCTCTTCTTGGCAAAGGTGCTCAGGAAAGCGCCCAGCCCGGCGAAGGCCGAAAAGATGACGCTGGTGGACACGGAATTGCCCCCGAACATACCCAGGGCAACGATTTGAGCCGTAACGGTCGTACCGATATTGGCGCCGTAAATGATGGTGGCCGCCTGTGCCAGGGAAATGATTCCGGCATTGACAAAGCCGATGGTCATGACCGTGGTTGCGCCGGAACTCTGGATGGCGGCCGTCCCCAGCGCACCGATTCCGACGCCCATCAGTTTACTGCCTGAAGCTTTGGAAAAGAGTAATTTCAGCCGCTCCGAACTCGCGGCTTCCAGGTTCGAGCTCATCATCTGACACGCCATCAGGAACACGCCGATTCCTGCCAGGAGTGTCAGCAGGGAAGTAAGAATTGCTGTTAAATCCATACTAGTACGAGTAGGCGTCCGGCCTCAATCTTCCGGATATAGGCATTTCGCCGGACATTTCTGTCAATAAGGTCAGATTTTTTCACGGCGCAAAGATACTGCAATAATCATTCATTCTCAAGATTATTTTCATTAATAAGCCTGCCGGACGGCGCCATCGGTCAAGGACCGGAAATTTACCTTTTCTGCGTTGCCGTTCCGCTGACGGGCGGTCGTCAGGCAAGAAGGGTCCGGGCGTTGGCGACAGCCTCCGGAGTGAGGGTGGAGCCGCTGAGCATCCGGGCCAGTTCAAGCACCCGCTCCTCATCCGTCAGGCGGGTAAGGGTGGAAAGGGAGCGACGCTGCCGCTCGTCGAAACGCTTGGATACCAGATAATGGGCATTGCCCTTGGCAGCGACCTGAGGGAGATGGGTGATGGCAAAAACCTGCATCCGCTCCCCCATCGCGCAAATCATCGAGCCCATCTTGTCGGCGACGCTGCCGCTGACCCCGCTGTCGATTTCATCAAAAATCATCGCCGGCATCCGGGTGTAGCGGGCCATCCGGTCTTTGAGGCAGAGCATTATGCGGGAGATTTCTCCACCTGAGGCGCACCTGGCGACATCGACGGGAGACCTTCCGTTGGCGGAGAAGAGGAAACGGACTTCATCCTGGCCGCTTGCACCGATATGTCCGGCATCATCGACCTGAACCTGGAAGACGGCCTGCGGCAGTTCGAGGGAACGCACCGAAGCGGAAATGGTTTCAGACAGGGGTCCGGCCGCCTTGACACGGGCTTCGTGCAGCGCAAGGGACGCCTCCTTCAATTGGGCTGCCAGCACGGATTCCTGCTTGTGCAGGGCCGTCAGCTCGATTTGCAGCGCCCCGTCGTCGGAGAGCAGGGCGGAGAGGGAATCCCGCAGGGCGATCAGCGCGGAAACATCCTCGCAGGAATGTTTGCGAAGCAGTCCCTGAAGCAGGGAGATACGCTCCTGGACAAACTCCAGCCGGCCGCCTGCATCTTCAAAGGATTCATTTTGGCTTTCCAGTTCGGAAAGGATGTCCTCCACTTCTATGCGGGCTGACTCCAGACGGTCCGCCATCGCGGCAAAGGAAGGGAAAAAGTCGGACAGACGCTCCAGCTCGCGGCCTGCAATCCGCAGGCGGGCATCTACCGGCTGTGCGGAAGACGCGCCGTCCCGCGAGCCATAGGCGGCATCCCCTCCGAGGGCGGAAAGGGCCGCGCAGAGCGCTTCTTTGATATGTTCCGCATTGACCAGCCGCTTTTCCTCCTCCAGCAACTCTTCCAGTTCCCCTTCTTTCAGGGCGGCCGCCGTCAGACGGTCGAGAAGGGTATGGTTGTAGTCCTGCTGCTCACGGGCCGTCGCCAGGCGGCTTTGCAGGCTTTCGCACCTGCGCAGCAGTTCTTCGTGCGCGGCATACAAGTTGCCGACACGTTCCAGCAACTCTTCATCCGCCGCATAATGGTCCAGCAGGGAAAGTTGGAAACGGCGGTCATTGAGCAAGAGGTTCTGATGCTGGGAATGGATGTCAATCAGATAGGAAGCGATGCGGCTCAGGAAGGCGGCGGAAACGGGACAGTCGTTGACAAAGCAGCGGGACCGGCCGGCCCGGGAAAGGACCCGCCGGACAATCAGGAGTTCTTCATCCCACTCGACATCTTCCTGCCTGAACAGGTCGCGCAGCGAAGGAGAGGGCGCGGAAAACTCCGCCTCCACCACACAGGAATCGGCACCCTCCGCAATGGCGGAAGCATCCGATTTGGCGCCCAGGGCCAGTCCGAGCGCACCGATAAGAATCGACTTGCCTGCGCCGGTCTGTCCCGTAATAATGACAAGACCCTCCGGGAATAAGACCTCCAGAGAGTCTATCAGGACGTAATTCTTTATTTTCAGCGAAGCGAGCACGGCAGGGAAAGAGACTTACAGCTCCTCTTCCGCCATACGGTATTCCAACTCGCCGTTCTGAAACTCTGCGATGGCGACGAGAGTCGTTTTCGGAAGGCTCTCGTAATACTTGGAGATTTCAATCTGCTCGTGGTTCTCGAATTCCTCTTCCATCGAGTTTTCCCGGGAATCCTTGAACTCTTCGAGTTTCTTGGACAGTTCCTTCTTTTCGGCCAGGGACAATTGGTTGGCCCGTTTGGAAATGATGGAAACGGTCTCATAAATATTGCCGGTCGGAGCGGCAAAGTCGCTCAGGTCGCGGGTGATCGTGTTGTTGGGTACGTTTTTCGTCGTTATCATATTCTTCATTTTATACTTCCAATATATTATACCCGTATTTGCGACGCGGGTTTCAAAAATTTTTTCACTTTTTGTCCCTGGCGGTTTTGGCGTTCACGGCAGACTTGCGCTCTTCGAACTTGCGCTGGCGCTCCAGGTCCCTCTCGCTGAGTTTGTCGTCTTCCACCTCGCCGACATATTTGCCGAGGGCTTTCTGGGAACGCCGGAAGACGGAATCCATTTCCCGGCGATAATTGGAGACGGGGTACTCGCCGATAAAATTGTAATAGTCGTCCTGGAAGGCCATATAGCGCTCCTTCTGCTTGGCCGGGACGGAAAGGCGGGCGTAGCGGTAGGAAGACATCGCGATATAATACAGGATTTCCTCGCGGTGACAGTTTTCCGCATTGTCCTTGAGAATATTGCGGAAAGCCACGCGGGACGCGATATAATCCTCCATATTGTAATAGAGGCGGGCCGCTTCGAATTCTTTGGTATCCAATCTCCACTGGAGGTCGTCAATCATCTCCCAGCAGCGGTCGATACGCTCCTTCTCTTCGTCCTTGTAGTCGTTGATGTACTCGTTCAGAGCGACCAGCGCCTTGCGGGTAGGATTCTGATCCAATTCATAGCGAAGCGTCTGACGGTAGAGGCACTCGATACGGAGATAGGCCGCCTCCGAAGTGAATGGACTGGAGGGATAAACTTCCACGAAACGGGAAAAATTGGTTTCGGCGGTATAATAGTCTTTGTAGTTGTAGTTGCTCTTGCCCAGATAAAACTGGACCGTGTCGTCGATGGGCATACCGCCGGTCAGGACGGAAAGGCTCTCGAAAAGACTGGCAGCCCGGTTGAACTTGCCCTTGTCGTAATATTGCATCGCGGCCTTGTACTTGGCATCGACATCGTGACTCTTGAGCAAGGCCTCGTACTGGGACTTGCAGGAAGCAAGAAGCAGCACAAGCAGCAACGCGGTCAGGACGCGGAATATGTTCGATTTTCTGGTCACCATTCTGACTTTCGGCAAATTTAACAAAAAAAGCGGCAACGTCTTAAAACAAGGTGGGTGGATTTTCGCCGAGCGTCTCAAGGATGCGGGACAAAATCGCCTCACGAAGAAGTACGGAACGGTGGCGGACCTGGAACTGCGAGCAGTAGGCTTCAATCATCGCCACTTCGCGGTCGTTGAGATAGATGACTTGACGGTGCTTGCGCCGCAGGGACTCCCTGTGACGCTGCAAATATTCAGCGTCAAACACCTGGGCTTTCTTCTTGGGGGATTTTTTGTTTCGGGACATATCGGGGATTATTGATCCAGCCGTTTGTCCGCCTCATCATACAACTCGTTCTGAAGGACGGAGAACTGGCTGGACTCGGTCAGCATTATCTTGCACCCGTATTTCCGCTGCCATCCGGACAGGATGGAACCGGTGTTGAAAAGGCCCTTCCCCCGTTTGAGATAGGAACCGAGAATCGGTCCCACCTTGAGTTGCAGGCTTTTCACCGGGGCGGCCGAAACCGCCGTGGAAATTTTCCTCTCTATCGCCTCATCTATGACGATGCTGGAAGCAATCTTGCCGGTTCCGTGGCACACGGGGCAGACTTCCAGCGTATTGATTTCCGTCGCGGGCCGCACCCGCTGACGCGTAATCTGCATCAGACCGAATTTGGTCAGCGGCAGGATGTTGTGGCGGGCCCGGTCTCCGGCCATCAGTTCCTGCATCTTCTTGTAAAGGGCATTGCGATGCTCGGCCGAAGCCATATCGATGAAATCCACGATAACGATGCCGCCCATATCCCGAAGACGCATCTGACGGGCGATTTCTTCCGCCGCGTAACAGTTGACGTCAAAAGTATTCTGCTCCTGTTCCTTGTTCTTGGCCCGGGTCCCGCTGTTGACGTCCACCACGTGCAGGGCTTCCGTATGCTCGATGACCAGATAGGCCCCCTGCTTGATGGGGACGATTTTTCCGAAAGAGCTCTTAATCTGCCGGGTAACCTCGAACTCGTCAAAAATAGGCTTGCGGCCATCATAGAACTTGACGATTTTCTCCATTCCGGGCGCAATCAGCGCGATATAAGACTTGAGTTCCTCGGACTCAGGATGGTCGTTCACGTAAACATTGGTGAACGTTTCGTCGAGCAGGTCCCTCAGAATGGTCGTCACTTTGCTGGTTTCCGTAAAGAGCAGCTTGACATTCTTGTCTCTGGCAAGTTTCTTCCAGGAATTCTCCCACTTTTCCACCAGGGTCATCAGTTCGTTGTCCAGGATGGACGCGCTCTTGCCCTCGGCAGCGGTGCGGATGATGGCGCCGTAGTTCTTGGGCAGAATGTTCTTCACCAAGAGTTCCAGCCGGCGTTTTTCCTGCTTGGATTTGATTTTCTGGGAAACGCTGACCTTGTCGGCAAAGGGCAGAAGGACGACATTGCGCCCGGCCAGCGAGATTTCACAGGTCAGACGCGCCCCCTTGGTGGAAATCGGCTCCTTGCTGATTTGGACGACAATCGGCTGGCCGACCGTCAGAACCTTTTCGATGCGTCCTTCCTTTTCGACCGGCTTGTCAAACTTGATATGGGAAAAAATGCCTTTGCAGTCGCTGTTGCGGTTGGTCCGCTTGACAAACTCATCAAAAGCATAGAAATTGACGCCCAGGTCCAGATAATGCACGAAGGCCTCTTTTTCATCCCCTATATCGACAAAAGCCGCATTGAGGGACGGCAACAATTTCTTGACCCTGCCCAGGAATACATCGCCGACAGAGCAGGTATGACGGTCGCAGGCTTCTTCGCTGAATTCCACAAGGCGATGCTCCTCCATCAGGGCAATCGACACCTTGTCCTTCTGTACGTCAACGATTAAATCTTTCTCTCCTTCCATTGAAATCAGCAAGTGCAGACACAAAAAGAAGAGAAACTACTTTCTCTTCTTGTGTCTGTTCTTACGCAAGCGTTTTTTACGCTTGTGCGTAGCCATTTTGTGACGTTTGTGTTTTTTACCGTTAGGCATAATTATAAAAGATTAAATTATTTCTTGACGGCCGCCATAAACGTCTTCGCCGGCTTGAACGCGGGAATGTCGTGCGCGGGAATCGTAATGGTGGTGTTCTTGGTGATATTACGGGCAGCCTTCTGAGCCCGGTGCTTGACGATAAAGCTGCCGAAGCCACGAAGATAGACCGGCTCACCCTTGGCGAGAGACCCCTTCACCACATCCATAAAAGATTCTACGACTGCAAGAGCTTCAACTTTCTCTACACCTGTTGCTTTAGCAACTTCGCTAACAATGTCTGCTTTTGTCATAATATATAATGTTAAGAATTAGTTTAATTCCTTAAATCGTGCAAAAGTAGCCATTTTTTTAGAATATACAAAATCCAATGGCCATTTTTTTCAAAGAGTATGGCACAATCATTGACGTATTAGAGAAAAAGAAATACAATCTGCCATTTTGACAGAAGGAAAGTTATTATGATGAAAAAAGATTTATTCTCCCCTGTTGCGACAGAAATCAACATCGTCCCTCTGCAGACGGAAGGAACGAATACAGACATAGATATCGACCAGTTGCCGGAGACCATCCCCATCCTGGCGCTGCGCAACGCGACCCTTTTCCCGGGCTGCATCTACCCGATTACCATCGGTCGGGACAAGTCCGTCGCCCTCATCAGGACGGCGGAGAAGCACAATCTGCTGTTCGGCGCCGTATCCCAGCTCGACGCGTCGGTGGACGAACCGAAACTGGAAGATCTGGCCCTCCACGGTACGTTGACACGGGTTCTCAAGACCATTCCGATGCCGGATGGCACCATCACGGCCATCCTGCAGAGCGTGGGACGCATCGAACTGGTGGACCTCGTGACGGACGAACCCTTCCTGACCGGACATTTCCGTATAGCGGCTGACAAATTGGCGGACTCTTCCGACGCAAAGACCAAGGCCCTCGCGGAAAACATCAAGGAAAAGGCGGCCATCATCTTCAAACAGGGTCCCTTCTCCAACAAGGAGAGCCTGTCTTCGCTGCGGAGCATCGAGGACTTCAATTTTCTGGTCAATTTCATCGCGACGACCGTCGATCTGGAAAACAACCGGGACAAAATCGGACTGCTCTCGCACGAGGATATGTACCAGCGGGGGATGGAATTGCTGAAACTGCTGGAAAAACAGGCCCATTTCACCCAAATAAAGCAGGAAATCAATGCCAAGGTCAAGGATGAAATCGACCAGCAGCAGCGCGAATACTACCTCAACAACCAGCTCAAGACCATTCAGGAAGAACTGGGAATGGACGAGTCGGAAGATATCGAGCAACTGCGCAAGCGGGCCGCGGAAAAACAGTGGCCCCAATATGCGAAGGAGGCTTTCGACAAGGAAATCGCCAAACTGGAGCGGTACAATCCCAATTCGCCCGACTACAGCATACAGTACAATTACATCGATTTCATCCTGACGCTGCCCTGGGACCTGGTGAGTGAAGACAACCTCGACCTGAAGAACGCCAGGAAAGTGCTGGACGAAGACCACTACGGCCTGGACAAGGTCAAGGACCGCATCATCGAATACCTCGCCGTCCTCAAACTCAAGGGAAATATGAAGTCCCCCATCCTCTGCCTCTACGGGCCTCCGGGAGTAGGAAAGACCAGCCTCGGCAAGAGCGTCGCCCGGGCCCTGGGACGCAAGTATGTCCGCATCTCCCTGGGCGGTACGCACGACGAGAGCGAGATCCGGGGACACCGCAAGACCTACATCGGAGCGCTCCCGGGACGTATCCTGAACGGCATCGCCAAGGCGGGTACCTCCAATCCCGTCATCGTCCTGGATGAAATTGACAAGGTGGGGGCCGATTACAAGGGCGACCCCTCCGCCGCCTTGCTCGAAGCCCTCGACCCGGAGCAGAACACGGCGTTCCACGACAATTACCTGGACCTCGACTACGACCTGTCCAAGGTACTGTTCATCACGACGGCCAACGGCATTTCGACCATACAGCCCGCCCTGCGCGACCGGATGGAAATGATCAACGTGACCGGATACCTGGCCGAAGAAAAGATGGAAATCGCCCGGAAATATCTGGTTCCCAAGCAAATAAAAGAACACGGCCTGCAGAAAAGCGACCTGAAGTTCGACAAGGCCGCCATCGCGGACATCATCGATGAGTACACCCACGAATCGGGCGTGCGCGGACTGGACAAGCAGATTGCCAAGGTGGCCCGCATCACGGCCAAGAAAATCGCCCTCGAAGAAGAAAGGCCTGCCGTCATCAAGAAGGAAATGCTGAAGGAATACCTCGGCCTGCCCGTCAATTTCCACGACAAAGTCAAGGGGAACGAGGGCGTAGGCGTCGTGACGGGGCTCGCCTGGACGGAGATGGGCGGTGAAGTCCTCTTCGTGGAGAGCAGCATCAGCAAGGGCAAGGGAGAGTTGTCGATGACCGGCAACCTGGGCGACGTGATGAAAGAGTCGGCGACCATCGCCTGCAAATACATCAAGGCACACCCCGAACTGGCCAGGATGAGCTACGAGGAATTCATCGGCAAGGACATCCACATCCACGTTCCGGAAGGCGCCACGCCCAAGGACGGTCCGTCCGCCGGCATCACGATGGTCAGTTCGGTCGTATCCGCCCTGCGTGGCGAACCCGTCAGGAAAGGCATTGCGATGACCGGGGAGATGACCCTGCGCGGCAAGGTGCTTCCGGTCGGCGGCATCAAGGAAAAAATCCTGGCCGCCAAACGGGCCGGCGTCCATACCATCATCATCAGCGAAGACAACCGCAAGGACATCGGGGAAATCCCGGAAATCTACATCAAAGGCCTGGACTTCGTCTATGTCCGCACCATCGATGAAGTCATCGCTTATATCTTTGCGTAATGGACGTACAGATTGAAGAGAGTTGGAAACGGGTCCT
>CADBLM010000199.1 GCA_902795445.1 uncultured Bacteroidia bacterium | reverse complement strand
TTTTTTTCATCCGAAACAGATGCCGTCCGCCGGCTCGTAACCCTGTTGACCAGATAGATGATGGAACGATACGGAACGCCGCCGTGATGACTCAGGCCGATTTCGCAGGTCCGGCTGTTGGAAAAGCCTTCGCAGATGCCTTCCGCCTCTATGGCCGGACGAAGTTTCCGCAGGGCCCAGGCGTTGAGTTCCGGATGGGTCATCCCCTTGTCTCCCGCAAATGCACAGCAACCGACACCGTCCGGCACCGTGACACGCGTAGAGCACCTCTTTGCGAGTTCGACCAGAGAATCCCCGAGCCCCATCAGACGCATCGAACAGGTGATGTGGACAGCGACCGGTTCATCGACCGGATGGAATTCCAGACGCCCGGCCAGAAACTTGAGGATGAATTCCACCGGTTCATACAGGTGCATTTTCCGGATATGCTGCCGCATACGGTGAAGACAGGGGCTTTGGTCGCAGAGGACGGGGTAAAGCCCTTCACAGGAAGCTTCCCAAAGGGCGTCCTCCAGTTGACGGACCTTCCTCTCGGCGATTTCCGGGAGTCCTTTGCTCTCCCAGATGGTACCGCAGCAGAGACGGTCCATCTCCCGGGGAAAGATTACTTCATATCCGGCCTTTTTGAGCAGTTCCACCGTCTCCTCCACAAGGGGGCGCTGCTTGTCTGCAGGCGCCGTCCCCATCATCTGGTTCAGGCAACTGGGGAAATAGACGACCTTCAACGGACTGCTTCCGCAGTCAATCGCCTTGGGACGATATGCCTTGGGCGTCTCGACCGTCCAAAGCGGAAGGCCCGCGGCGTGAAGCCCCTTGCCGACAGCGCCCATCGCCTTGTCTCCAAGTACGGTGCGGGCGGCTTCGGCAAGGCCGAGCACTCCCCGCACGGCATTCTTTGTCCCGTGAAAATGATTCGCCACCCATTCTCCGGCAAAGGTTCCGGGAGCACCGACACGCTCCCGACGCAACTGGTGCGTCATATCAGCTACATTAATCCCCATCGGACAGGACAGCGAACAGAGGCCGTCGGCGGCGCAACTCACCTGGCCCGGATAACGGAAGGCCTTCTCAAGCGCCTCGCAGGGTTCTCCCGCCCTTTTCCGACGGGCGATTTCCCGTTGCGCGACAATGCGGGTACGGGAAGAGAGCGTAAAACCGCAGGACACGCAGTTTACCTCGCAGAATCCACATTCTATGCACTTGTTTATCTGCCGGTAGGCTTCGATGGCATCAGCATCGCGCGGCTCCAGGACAGGAATCTGTTTCAGGTTCTTCAGATAACACGCGTGGTCTTCGTTGAAGATGACGCCCGGATTCAATATTCCCGAAGGGTCGAATATCCGCTTGATGCGCTGCATCAGGCCGAAGGCTTCGGCGCCCCACTCATATTCCACGAACGGGGCCATATTGCGGCCTGTACCGTGTTCGGCTTTCAGGGAACCGTCGTATTTTTCCACGACAAGTTGCACGACATCCTTAATCATTGCTTCGTAGCGGGCGATTTCCGAGGGAGAATCGAAACGCTGGTTAATGATGAAATGAAAGTTCCCCTCCAGCGCGTGACCGTAGATACAGGAGTCCTTGTACCCGTGCCGGTCCAGAAGGGCCGACAGGTCCGCCGTCGCCTCCGGAAGCGATTCCACCGGAAAAGCCACATCCTCAATCAGACAGGTCGTCCCTTCTTCCCGGAGTCCCCCGACGGTCGGGAATATGCCGGCACGGATCGCCCAGTATCCGGATGCGACAACCGGGTCGTCCGTGAAACGGACTTCGGCGCCGAAAGGTTCCAGTGCCTTGACGACGTCCGACACAAGCGAAGCGAGTTCGTGCTGGGATTCGGCCTGGACTTCTATAAGAAGCGCGGTCAGGTCCGGAATGTCCGCCGAGAGATGAGGGTCCCCGACAGATGTGAGCGAACGATGGTCCAGCAACTCCGCAGCGCTGAGTTGAACCTCCCTCAGTGCCACAACCGCTTTTGCGGCCGTCACGATATTGGGGAAATACACCATTGCACTGGCCTTATAAGGTTTTATCGGCAGCGTGGCCATCGTTACCTCGGACAGGAAGCCCAGCGTCCCTTCCGCCCCCACCATCAGGTGGGCGATGATGTCAAAAGGGTCCGAGTAGGCCACAAGCGGCCTGAGATTGAGTCCGGTAACATTCTTGATGGCATATTTGTGCTCAATGCGCCGGCAAAGGGGTTCATCGGACCGGACGCAGTCCCTAAGTTCTTCGATGGCCCGGAGCAACGCCGGATGACTGTTTCGGAACGCCGCACGGGAATCTTCGTCTCCTGTGTCCAGGATGGTTCCGTCGGCCAGCACGATACGGGCCGACAACAGCGTCTTGTCCGCATTTGCGTGCACGCCGCAACTCATCCCGGAGGCATTGTTGGAAACGATGCCTCCCACCATACAACTGCCGATGGAAGCGGGATCGGGGCCGAAATATCGGCCATATCGGGCCAGGCGACGGTTTACCTCCCGCCCGACAATTCCCGGTTGGAGGGTGATGGAAGCGTCTTCGGGATGGTAGCACGACTTCTCCCAATTCTTCCCCGCCACGACAAGGACGCTGTCGGAGAGGGCCTGGCCGGAAAGCGAAGTCCCCGCCGCCCGGAAAGTCACGGGAACGCCCAAGGCGTTGGCCCGGGCAAGGATTCCGGAGACTTCCGTTTCATCCTTCGCCCGGATGACCATCTTCGGTATCATCCGATACTCACTCGCGTCTGTCCCCCAGGCAAGGGTCCGCAGTTCATCTGTATAGATTCTGTCCTTGGGCAGGAAGGTTCTGATGCTTTTCAGAAATGTCTGGCTCATATCAGTCATTTTCGGTTTTCTCCCGGGCTTCCCCACGGCCGGCCGCATCCATCGCAGCTATCGCCGCACGCACGCTGCCGTAACAAAGCAGCTGTTCCTTTGCCGCCGCATAATCCGAACTTCCGGTCTCCTCCAGGATCATTCGTGTACCGCGGTCGACCAGTTTCTGGTTGGTGAGTTGCATATCCACCATATGATTGCCTTTGACGCGGCCGAGGCGAATCATTACTGAAGTGGAAATCATATTGAGAATGAGTTTGGTCGCCGTTCCGGATTTCATTCTCGTACTGCCGGTCACAAATTCCGGTCCGACAACCGCGACAATGGGGATTTCCGACTCCTTCGCCACGACGGATTCTTCATTGCAGGATATGCTGGCCGTAAGCATTCCCGCTTCGCGGGCTTTCCGGATTGCTCCGACGACATAAGGGGCTCCGCCGGAAGCCGTAATGCCGACAAGACAGTCTTCGGGAACGGGATGATAAGCCTCGATATCTTTCCATCCCTGCACGGAATCGTCTTCCGCCCCTTCGACGGCATTGCGGATGGCACCGTCTCCTCCGGCGATGATGCCGATGAACACGCCGCTCATTCCGAATGTGGGCGGAATCTCCGATGCATCGGTAATGCCGAGGCGTCCGCTGGTGCCGGCACCGATATAAAACACGCGGCCGCCCCGATGCATCCTTGCCACGGCCTCATCAACGAAACGGGCAATCTGGGGAATGCATCCGGCAACGACTTCCGGGACCTTGCGGTCTTCGGTATTGATGCCCTGCAGCAGTTGCTTCGTGGACATCTTTTCCAGTTCCTGATAGAGTGAATTCTGTTCTGTCTGCTTCATTTTATCCCCTCTCGCTGTTAGGAAAACAAAAATAAAAAATTTTCTTTTCTATTTCGACCATCGTGAAATGCCATTCCGCCATCAGGAACTATTTCGCTTTCAGGATGACCAGGTTGTCTCCGGCAAAGAGCCGCGTTTCGCCGTTGGGGATGATTTCTTTGTCTTGTCTTCTCACCAGCAGGACCAGCCCTTCTCCGGGGGTCTCGCCGATGGTGCGGCCATCCCGTTTGCCTCCTTTTTTAACCGTCTTTTCCACAAGATAGGTTTCCGTATCTTCAAAGCTCTTGGTCACCAAGATAGCCTTGTCGCCGGGCTGCAGGACCGTATCCCCACGGGGAATGAACCGCCCGCCGGCACGCAGGACAAGGGCCAGCAGCACATTTTTGGGCAGGCCGAGTTCCATTACCTTCCTGCCGGACCAACTGCTGTCCGGAGTAATCTCAATGCCGCCGAACTGCATCTGTGTCCCTTCTGAATAATCGTTGAAGGTCTTCATAACATTGGCTTTCGCATCCACCATATCCAGTCTGCGGGCCACCCACGGAATCAAGGACCCTTGCAGGGAAATGGAGATGAGCACCAGACAGAATACGATGTTGAAGATGTCGTTCTCAAGCAGCGGATGTTCCGTTATGGCCATAATGGCGAACACAATGGATGCGGCCCCCCTGAGACCGACAAATGAGACCAGCGCCTGCTGCTTGAAGGCATATTTCCGGAAAGGCGTCAGAATGCTCATCACGGACAGCGGCCTTGCCACCAGAAGCATAAACAAAAAGATGGCCAGTGCCGGAAGAATCGCCTTATGCAGCATAGCCGGCCGTGCCAGAAGCCCCAGGAGAAAGAAAATCAGGACCTGCATCAGGCCGGTGATTCCGTCGAAGAAATTCACGAGCGACTTTTTCCCGGGAAATTCGCCGTTTCCTATCATAATGCCGACGATATAGACGCTCAGATATCCGTTGCCTCCGATGAGGTCCGGAATGGCATAAGCCAGCATAGCTACGGAAAAGATGAACAGGGAGTCGTAACCTTCGCCCTTGATTCGGAATCGGTCCAGCACCCAGGATGCCAGCTTGGCTATTCCCACGCCGCAGCCGGCTCCGAAAGCAAGTTGGGCAAAAAGCATCCAGGAAATGCCCAACCCGGTCGCCTTGCCGTTCATAATACTGAGCATCAGTGCGGTAAGCATATAGGAAAAAGGGTCATTGCTGCCACTCTCCATTTCCAGCATCGGAGACGTATTGTTTTTGAGCCCCAGTTTCTTGGCTCTGAGAATGGAAAATACAGATGCGGCATCCGTAGAACTCACCACGGAACCCAGCAGGAAACTTTCCGTCCATCCCCAGCGAAGGATAAAATGGCAGAAGAGCCCCGTGAGTCCCGCTGTCATAATGACGCCAAGGGAGGCGAGCAGCGTGGCCTCCCTCACAATCGGCCGGGCTGCATCCCAACGGGTGCCGAAGCCGCCGTAGAACATAATGAAGATAAGGGCGACGGTACAGATTTCCTTGGCAAAGACTTGATCTTCAAAATGCAGGGGGACCAGGCCGTTGTTGCCGAAGAACATACCCAGGATGATAAAGGCAAGAAGGGTCGGAATGCCGATTCTGGATGAAATATTGTTCAGCCAGACACATATCAAAATAATAATCCCGATAAGGATGAGGAAAAGTGCGGTCATATTGAGTTTTTTTTGCCGATAGGATAGGCAAAAGGAATTTTTCGTCTTGCAAAGATAATAAAAAAGATGATTATTGGGAAATGAGCCAACGGATGCCGACGGACATTTTCAGGGTCACACCGCTTTCCTTTCACGCTTTGGTCGACGCGTCCAGCAGGGGAAAATCAAGCTATGCAAGGCAATCAGGGCCTGCACCCCCGTACCGAAGATGACGTCACCGACGGAGCGGAAGTGGTGTTGACGGCTTGCCGGCAGCACGACTGGAGCGACCTACAGGCAACAGACGGGATGATTTTTGCATCCATTGGGTGTAAATCATTCAGAACGATGAAACCGATTTCAAAGAGTTTTTCTTATTTTTGTAACCGGATTGAAATCGGAATACTATTTATGGAAGTCATACAGAGTTTTACCATAGACCATACCCATCTGAAGCCGGGCATATATGTCTCCCGCGAGGATAAAGGTTTTACGACATTCGACCTTCGTATCACAGAGCCGAATCAGGAGCCGGCCATCGCTCCCGCCGCGATACACAGCATCGAGCATCTGATGGCTACCTGGTTCCGCAATTCTGCGGTCAAGGAGGATGTGGTCTATGTCGGCCCTATGGGCTGCCTGACCGGTATGTATGTCATTATGACGGGCAACTATAGCGTCGAGGATATGCGCAGGCTCACCATCGAGTGCCTGGAATGGATGCTCACGCAGGACGAGGTCCCTGCGACGACAGCGGAAACCTGCGGCAATTACCTGCTCCACGATCTGCCGATGTGCAAATGGGAATGTACCCGCTATATAGACCGGCTCAAAAACGATTTCCACAGCGAATATACCAAACTTCAAATCAAGTTGAAAGACGACAGAGTCTTCGCCGACGCATAATGGAAAAGAAGCGTTCGATTTGACTCTCGCCCGTTGGGTCCCCCTTACTTCAGATTCTCCCGGAAGAAGGCTTCCATCTTGTCGTAAGGAATGATGCCGGCCACATCGTCGTAAAGGTCCACGTGGGAAGCGCCGGGAATGATATACAGTTCCTTGCAAGGGTTGACCCGTTCGGATTTCGGGAAGGTCTTGTCATCCGAAACAGATGCCGTCCGCCTCCAGGGCCGGGCGAACATCTCCTGTATTGTCATAGGCGTCCGCGCCTGGCAGAGCGGGCGGTGGAATTGGGGATGCAGGCGAAAATGGTTACATTTGCAGTGTCAAACACTCGTATGATGAAAGAAACACTGAGCTTCCTTCAGGACTTGTCCCTGAACAACAATAAGGAATGGTTCGATGCCAACAAGGACCGCTACCTGGCCGCCAAAGCAAGCGTGGATGCCCTTGCGGCCGGACTGATTGACGGCATCCGCAGTTTCGATGAAACGATCGGCCCGATGTCTCCGAAGGATTGCACTTACCGCATTTATCGGGACCTTCGTTTCAGCAAGGACAAGACCCCCTACAAGACCCATATGGGCGTCTATATCAACCGGGGCGGCAAGAAATCCGGATACAGCGGGTATTACTTCCATATAGGGGCCAGGCAGTACGGCAATATGATTGCCGTCGGCGATATCTGGTGCCCGCCGGAGGTGCTGAAAGTCATTCGTGAGGACATCCAGCTGGGCGGCGGAGACTTCCGGAAGATCCTCTCCGAGGTGGATTCCCGGCTTGTGATAGATGACCGCGACGCCCTGAAACGGGTCCCGGCACCGTTCCCCTCCGACACGCCGGATGCGCCATATTACAAGTTGAAGGCCTTCTGCCTGTATGATGCTCCGGACAACAAGTTCGTGACCGGGAAGGACCTCGCGCCCCGTCTTGTGGATATCTTCCAGACGGCAAAGCCGTTCCTGGATTACATCAACAGGGCCATCGACTTCGTGCGGGAAGAAAAGAAAGAGTACTTCAGCAGCCTGGATTTTTAATCAAATACTTTTTCTTCAAGCCGACTTTATACCAACACTTTTCCGTGCGTAACATCCTGGAAGTGCTCCACAGCCCAGCCGATGAGGCTGTCCAGGTGCGGCATCATCGACTCTCCGAGCGGCGTCAGGGAATACTCCACGCGTGGCGGAATCACCGGATAGGCTTTGCGTCTTACGAGACCGTCCCGTTCCAGCCGCTTGAGCGTGGCCGACAACATCTTTTCGGACACATCGTTCATTTCTTTGAATATCTGTCCGAAACGAAGTGTGCCCCTCGTATGCAAATGATACAGGACCAGCAGGGACCACTTGTCGCCGAAACGGTCGATGACATTCCGGATGGGACAGGTAAGATAGGCGGTATTGACTTCTTTCATAATACACGATTTATGCAGCAAAGGTAAGGAATATCTTGTTACTTTCCAATAGTAAGTGTATAAAATCTGACCGAGTTAAAAATTTTCAAAAAAAAAAAATTAA
>CADBLM010000198.1 GCA_902795445.1 uncultured Bacteroidia bacterium | reverse complement strand
TGTCGGGCAGAGTACCCCCGCAGAGGGGGCTGTAGGGGCATGTCCGTCACAAAACCCGCCTCGCGGCCCCCGGTGTCGATACGCCACTTGCCTCCCACGCGTGTCTGTGGCACATCGCTGCCCGACATCGTTTGACAAAGCTGGGCTTCAACTCGGCGGGCGGGATAGGGGGCAAGGAACCCAATCGGGGCAGCGGTCATCAATTCGCAGGGCCGCAGGCAGGTTTCTTTTGACGTTCAGCGGAGGAACCTCGTCCGTACACCGCTTACGGCATTCAGGAAAACAGGCAGAGGAGAAAATATAGCAGATTGACCAGGCCGGTGGCCAGCAGGCAGCGGTTGTAACCGGTGCCCTGCGCCTTCCGGACGGCGGCGAAAAGTCCCAGTCCGGCGATGCCGACGAGCATAGCGGGAGACCATCCGAAAGCCAGATAAGCGAAGAAGGGCATCAGCAGCACCTCCGCGAGCATCATCCCTTCGGCCGCCCGTTTTCCGATGCGTACCGGCAGGGTTTTCTTGCCGGCCAGCCGGTCGCCTTCCATATCCCGCAGGTTGTTGATCATCAGCACGCACATCGAAATCAGGCCGCAGACGGCGCCGGCGTGGAAGGCCGCTACGGAGAAGACCTGCGTCTGCAACCAGAAGGTGCCCGCCGAAGCGACGACGCCGTAATACAGGAAGACGAACAGGTCCGCGATGCCCAGGTAGGAGAGCGAATGGGAAGTGGCGGTGTAGAGCCAGGCAAAGAGGATGGCGCTGATGCCGATGAGCAGGATGGGCCAGCCGCCGGTCAGCACGAGATATGCTCCGCTCAGCAGGGCGCAGGCCAGGGCCGTCAGGCAGGCGGTCCGCATCTGCCGCTGCGTGACTTCTCCCTCCGCCAGCGCCCGTTTGAAGCCGGCGCGTCCGGCTTTGTCCGTTCCCCTCAGGTAGTCATAATAATCGTTGATGAGGTTGGAAAGGATCTGGAGGCTGAGGGCGCAGAAGACCGTGACAATACCGGTCAGCAGCGGGTAAAAGTCCGTGTTGAACGCAGGCAGGAAGGCCTTTGCGGGAAGTCCGCTGCGGCGGGCGACGAGCAGCCCTACGAGGACGGGTATCAGGGATGCGAAAAGGGTCTGCGGACGGACAATCCGCAGCCAGAGCAAGATTTTTTTCAGGCCGTTTCGGTCGGCCGGTCCGGAAAGGGGCGTTGCGTTCATCCGAGTCTGGTGGCGGTGTAAAGGGTGGTGATGCCGAAACTGAGCGGACGGAAACGGCACTCGGTAAAACCTGCAGAGCGGATGCGGCCGATCATTTCTTCCCCCCAGATGAAGTTCTTGACGCTCTGCCGGAAATAACGGTAGGCATCGGGGTCCTTGCTGACCAGCCGGCCCGCCAGCGGCATCAGATGAGTGAAAAAGACATCGTAGAGCCCCCGGACAAGCGGATGGGAGGGGTAGGAGAATTCCAGGATGACCAGCTGCCCGCCGGGCTTGAGCACCCGGAACATTTCCGAGAGCCCCTTGTCCAGGTCCGAAAAATTGCGGACGCCGTAGGCGCAGGTGACCGCATCGAAGGAGGCGTCCGGGAAGGGCATTTCCAGGGCGCTGCCGCAGAGCAGTTCCGCCCGCTGCGACCAGCCTTTCCGGGCGATTTTCCGCCGTCCGATTTCCATCATCTTTTCGGACAGGTCCAGCCCCGTCACGTGCGCGGCTTTATCCCGGCGCAGCACTTCGAGGGTCAGGTCCGCCGTCCCGACGGCCACGTCGAGCAGTTTTTCGCAGGGACGCAGGCTTTTCACGGCCTTCCGGCGCCAGCTCCGGTCGATGTTGAGCGAGAGCAGGTGGTTGAAACGGTCGTAGGTCCCGGCAATCCGGTCGAACAACGCTCCGATATGTTTCTTTTCCTCCATTTGATATGGTCTTACCCGGCTTGTTCCGGCCGGGCGCAAAGTTAATAATTTTTTTTGCGTAATTTTGCAGACGGCCGGAAACTCCGGTCCTTAACAAATACTATGGATATGCAACAGAAAGGTATTTACATCAGTCCGCGACGGATATTGAATTTCCTCAAGGGGCTGGTCAATATGCGCGGAGACCTCGATCTGGAGGGAACGGCCGCGGCCATCCGCAAGAACGTCCCCTTCCAGGGGGCCAACGTCTTCATCCTCGTCTTTGCCATCGTCATCGCTTCGGTCGGCCTGAATGTCAATTCCATCCCGGTCATCATCGGTGCGATGCTCATTTCCCCCGTGATGGGTCCCATCCTGGGCTTCGGATTCGGCCTGGGAACGCTGGACCGCAGCCTTGTCGTGGATTCGCTCAAGAACCTGGCCGTGATGGTCATCATCAGCATCCTGGCTTCCACCTTTTATTTCCTCCTTTCTCCCCTGAGTCTGGAAAACCCGACAGAACTGCTCGCCCGTACCAATCCGACCATCTACGACGTGCTCATCGCCTTTTTCGGCGGCCTGGCCGGCATCCTTGAAAATTCGCGCAAAAGCAAGGGAACCGTGCTTTCGGGCGTCGCCATCGCCACGGCCTTGATGCCGCCCCTGTGTACGGTCGGTTACGGTATTTCCATCTGGAACTGGCACTATGCCTCGGGCGCTTTCTACCTCTTCGTCATCAACAGCATTTTCATCGCCCTGGCGACTTTCCTCGGCGTCAAATATCTGAAGTATCCCGCCGTCTCCGATTCGCTCGGCGGCAAATACCGTCTCAACAAGGGAATGGTGAGCATCATCCTGGTGCTGATTATCGTCCCGAGCCTGATTACGGCTTTCAACATCGTCAAGGAGAGCAATTTCCGCATCAACGCCTCCAAGGTGGTTTCCGACAACAAAAGCCTCGGGAATGGTTTCATCTACGACCATAAGGTGGATATGTCCGTCAAGCCGGCGACCATCGAACTTTTCTTCGCCGGTGAGGAACTGACCGCCGCGGACCGGGAAAAACTCTATGCCAGCGCCGAGAAATACGGCATCCTCCGCTCGCAGATTATCATCCAGGAGGCCGCCTCGGTCAGCCGCGATTTCCTCTCCGAAGGCGAACTCATCAAAAATATATCGGAGGCCAACGAAAAACAGCAGCGGGCCCTCGCGGACAGCATCGTGAGCTTGCGCGGCCGCCTGAACGACTACCGTCGCAAGGAAATGCCCTCCGGACACATCTTCGCGGAACTCTCCGTCCAGTACCCGTCCGTCTCCGCCCTTACCCTCACGCGGGGCGAGACCTACGCGCTGACGCCCGTTGCGGCAGCCGATACGACCCTGACCGGTGTCCAGCCCGCCGGACTGGCTCCGTCACGGGTGGAAGAAGACGCCGTCGTGGCCCTGCTCCGCCTCTCTTCTCCGTTGCCGGACGAGGATGTCGGGCGTATCTCGCGCTGGCTCTCCGCCCGTCTGGGCGTCGAAAAGGTCCGTATCCTGACGGTGGATTAAGGAAGGGCTCCTGTGGAACGCTGCGAACTCAAGTCTTGTATGCAGCCCGGACGGGTGGAGGCCGGTCTGGACGAGGCGGGCCGCGGACCGCTGGTCGGCGCCGTCTATGCCGCCGCCGTCATCCTGCCGCCGGACTTTCACCATCCCCTGCTCAACGATTCCAAGCAGATGCGCCGCAAGGACCGGGACTTGCTGCGCGAGATAATCGAAAAAGAAGCCGTCTCCTGGGCCGTGGAAGCCGTCAGCGAGAAGGAAATCGACGAACTGAACATCCTCTGGGCTTCGGTGACGGGGATGCAGCGGGCTGTGCGAAGGCTCTCCGTCCGTCCCGACTTCCTGCTGGTGGACGGCAACCGTTTCCGGCCCTTTGACGGCTACAGGCCGGCCGGAAGCCCTTCCGGAGCGGAACGCGGCTATCAGTGCGTCGTCAAGGGCGACGCCACCTACGCGAGCATCGCGGCGGCCAGCGTCCTGGCCAAGACCTGGCGGGACGAATATATGGAAAAGCTCGCCCGCGAGTACCCCCAGTACCGCTGGGACCGCAATATGGGCTACCCTACGCCGGACCATATCGCCGCCATCCGCGCCTACGGTTTCACGCCCTACCACCGCAGGAGTTTCCACGTCAAGCAGCTCGAACCCACCCTGTTCTGAGAAAAAATCCCTTTTCTTCGTAGATTTTCGCCCAAAAAAGTGTAAATTCGCGGGTTTGAAAATCTTGAAAAGGCAGGTTCTGCTATGGCGAAAGACATTCTGGAAATACTCAAGGAAGTGGAACACCCGGCCAAGGGTGACCGCAATATCGTCGAATTGGGAATGGTGCAGGAGGCCGTGCGGGACGGAAACAAGGTCCGCATCGTCTTGGCTTTTCCCAAGCACCGCGACCCGCTGGCCGAGTACCTCGCGGGTAGCTGCAAGGCCGCCGTCGTCCGGCATCTGGGCGCCGGGGTCGAGACGGTCGTCGAAACCGTCGTCAGGGAAGAACCCAAACCCCGGAAGGCGGGACTGGACCTGGGAACGGAAGAGCTGGCCAGGGTCCGCCACATCATCGGCATCGCCTCCGGCAAGGGCGGCGTGGGAAAGTCCACCGTCGCGGTCAACCTGGCCGTGGCCCTCGCCCGTCTGGGATACAAGGTCGGTCTGGCGGACGCGGACGTGTACGGTCCCTCCGTCCCCAAGATGACCCGCACGGAGGAAGACGCGCCGCGCGCCTTCGAGGAAGAAGCCCCCGACGGCAGCGTCCGGGAAATCATCCTTCCCATCGAGAAATACGGGGTCAAATGGATGTCCATCGGCTATTTCGCCTCGCCGGAGCAGGCGCTTATCTGGCGCGGACCGATGGCCTGCAACGCCCTCAAGCAGATGATTCTTCAGGTCCGCTGGGGCGAACTGGACTTTCTGCTCATCGATATGCCTCCCGGCACGGGAGACATCCATATCAGTCTGGTCCACGACATCCCGATGCAGGGAGCCGTCATCGTCAGCACGCCCCAGGACGTGGCGCTGGCGGATGTGGAGAAAGGGGTGAATATGTTCCGCAACGAAAGCGTGAACAAACCCATTTTCGGCCTCGTCGAAAATATGGCGTGGTTTACCCCGGAGGATTTGCCGGAGCGCAAATACTACCTCTTCGGACAGGGCGGCGGAGAACGGATGGCCGCCAAGTACGGCATCCCTCTCCTGGGCCAGATTCCGCTCGTGCAGGGAATCCGCGAGGCGGCGGACAGGGGAGAACCGGCTGCCCTGCAGGATGCCGGGGAAGGTGCTTTCTACCTGTCATTGGCCCGTCGGCTGGCCGGTGAGGTAAACGCTGAGATTTAAGGAGTATAACCCAAGTTAACCGTATATGTCCCTCTTCATTCCCCCTCATTACCGCAATCTGCTGGGCAGCGTCGAGAACACCGAAAAGGCCATCAAGGCCGTCAAGGATATGTTCCAGACCAACCTGTCCGCCCAGCTCGCCCTCCTGCGCGTGACCGCGCCGATGATTGTCCTGACCGGCACCGGCATCAACGACGACCTCAATTCCGTGGAGCGTCCCGTCCGTTTCCCCATCAAGGATATGGAAGAGCGGCAGGCGGAGGTCGTCCATTCCCTCGCCAAGTGGAAAAGGCTCAAACTCGGGGAGATGGGCATCGGTCCCGGACGGGGCATCTATACGGATATGAACGCCCTGCGTCCCGACGAGGAACTGGACAACATCCATTCCGTCTATGTGGACCAGTGGGACTGGGAGAAGGTCATCCGCAAGGAAGACCGGACGCTGGATTACCTCAAGAAGACCGTCCGGCGCATCTACGAGGCCATCAAGGTCACGGAAAACAAGCTCTATGTCGAGTTCCCGCAGATAGAGCCGATGCTGCCCGACGATATCTTCTTCATCCACTCCGAGGAATTGTGGCGCCGTTATCCGGATCTCAGCCCCAAGGAGCGGGAACTGGCCGTCGTCAGGGAGCACAAGGCCGTATTCATCATCGGTATCGGCGGACCGCTTCCCGACGGAAGCATCCACGACGGCCGTGCCGCCGACTATGACGACTGGAGTACCTCCAACGGAGCGTCAGGCCCCGACGGGCTGGCGTACAAGGGTCTCAACGGAGACATCCTTCTGTGGAATCCGGTGCTCGAAAGCGCCTTTGAAGTGTCCAGTATGGGTATTCGTGTGGATGAGGAGGCGATGCGCCGCCAGCTCGCCCGGCGCGGTCAGGAGTGGAAAAGCGAACTGCTCTTCCACCGGAGGCTGCTGGCCGGTGAACTGCCTTATACCATCGGCGGCGGCGTGGGACAGTCCCGCCTGTGTATGTTCCTGTTGAGGAAAGCGCACATCGGCGAAATCCAGTCCAGCATCTGGCCGGAAGAAATGCGTGCCCAATGCGCTTCCGCCGGCATCAGCCTGGTCTGAGGCCCGATTGAGCCGGAGGGCGCTATGATTATTTTGCCAACGTGCAGATCAGTTCGTCCAGGGTTTCGAAGAGCCCGGGGACGCTCTCGGGGGTGATGCTCCGGCAGCTCACGGCGCTTCCGACGCGAAAGGGGATGTCGGCGACCGCTTTTTCCATGGCCTTTCCCTTTTCCGTCAGGTTGACGATTACCTGCCGTCCGTCTTGTCGTCCGGCCCTGTCCTCCCGCTTCGCTCCGCCATCGGCCTTGGCTTTCTGCCGGCGCAGAATGCCCTCCGCCTCCATCCGTTTGAGCAGCGGGGTCACCGTGTTCGTTTCGAGATAGAGGCGTTTGGCGATGTCATTGACAGGCTGCCCGTCTTTTTCCCAGAGTACCATCAGTACCAGATACTGCGGGTAGGTCAGGCCGTGTTCCGCCAGCAGGGGATGATACTGCTGCGTAATCAGCCGCGACGCGCTGTACAGGCGGAAGCAGAGCTGCTTGTCCAGTTGGAGTTGTTCGAGCATTACAGCAGGTCGGCGATGTCTTTGTCGATGTCCTCGGGCTTGACCGTAGGGGCGTAGCGTTTCACCTGCAAGCCGTCCCTCGCGATAAGGAATTTGGTGAAATTCCACTTGATGTCGCTGTCTTTCTCGACGCTCTTGCTGATGGTCTTGAAGAGCGCTGCGCTGGCCTTGGCCTTGAGTCCTTCGTAGACCTCGCTGGGGGCCTTCTCCTTCAGGAAGGTGAAGACGGGACTTTCGTTCGCTCCGTTCACCTCGATTTTGGCCATCAGCGGGAAGGTCACGCCGTGGTTGAGGCGGCAGAATTCGGCAATCTGCTCGTCGCTGCCCGGTTCCTGGTGGGCGAATTGGTCGCAGGGGAAGCCGATGACGACCAGTCCCTGATCCTTATATTTCTTATACAGCGCCTCAAGTCCGTCGTACTGGGGGGTGAATCCGCATTTGGAAGCGGTGTTTACGATGAGGAGCACTTTGCCCTCATACTCCTTGAAATCAACTTCTTTTCCCTTGTTGTTCAAGGCTTTGAAATCATAAATAGTTGCCATTTGTGTCTCTTTTAAATGGGTTGTGTCTGCGGGTTGGACCGAAGTTCCTTCGCCCCCGGCGGCGCGGCCTGAAAAGCAGGCCGCAACGGGCTTAGAGTTGCTGGACGAGCCAGTTCTGCAAGCCGATTTTCTCGATGAGTTCGAGCTGCTGGGCGGACCAGTACATATCCTCTTCTTCGTCCAGCGCATAGCCCCGCAGGATGTCGTAGGTCTTGAAGTCGTCGGAAAGGGTAGTGGTCAGCTGCATCAGCACGGGCACTTCCTTTTCGGAGATGGCAAGGTCCATTTTCAGGAATTCTACCGGGTCGCCGAATACCGGCATTTCGGGACCGGCTTCCACCTGGGGCGTGCCGCCGAGGTCGATGATGCGGTCGATGAACTTGTCCACCCAGCCCATTTCTTCGGCTGCGTGTTCCGCGTATTTTTCGCCCAGTTTGCTCAGCCCCTGGGCGGCGAAAATCTTGCCCTGGATTTTGTGGGAGAGGGATTGTGCGGCAAGGCCGGTAGCGTAGGCCTGAAGGGCCTGGATAGATTTGTTGGTGTCCATAATCAGTATTTTTAAAAATTAATTTATATCGTTCACGACACAAAGGTAGCAATAATTTTTTATATCGCAAGCGATATTTTATTTTTTTTGCTGAAAATTGCCGATTTTTACCAAGATTCGCAAAGATCAGTTTTTTTCTGAATGCGTCGTCAAAAACTCCCGTTCCTTTCGGTGTACTTCTTTTCTTGTTGGATTATTGTCGGGAAAATTTTATCTTTGT
>CADBLM010000197.1 GCA_902795445.1 uncultured Bacteroidia bacterium | reverse complement strand
GTCGTCAAAAACTCCCGTTCCTTTCGGTGTACTTCTTTTCTTGTTGGATTATTGTCGGGAAAATTTTAT
Organism: uncultured Bacteroidia bacterium; assembly: GCA_902795445.1. Taxonomy (GTDB): domain Bacteria; phylum Bacteroidota; class Bacteroidia; order Bacteroidales; family UBA932; genus Cryptobacteroides. Next base: position 6,557 of record CADBLM010000197.1, on the reverse strand, counting down.
CTTTGTCTCTTGTATGGGCCTGCGCCCGTACTTCCAAAACAGGGCCGCAATGGATCGAACCTCGAAGCGTCTCGCTTCTTCCTGCGGAAAAGACCGTGCAGGTAGGCGAGCAATTTCAGTTGGCGGCCTCCGTTAAAATGGGAGAATCGGTCCCGATGCTTGCCGGCAAGAGCGTAGAACTGGAAGTGTTTTGGTTTGACGGTACTTCTTTGCAGCCCATTCCTTCAACGCAACTTAAGTTCATATCCCAAATCGTATCCCAAAAATTATCAAGTTGCGCACCTAGAAGAGTGATTGAATTCGTATGGATGCAAGTAGAGCCTTTCGTTCCGGTTTGCCGCAGGTTTGGTGTTGTACCTAATCCCAATAATCTCTTGACTACAGCTACACTTATTAATGAGAGAGCACCTCACCGTCGGAGTATTCTTTCCAGAGCTTGCTGAAAGGACGCCGGAGCGTAGCTGCTATATTGACTTATCCGCAAATCATGTTCAAAGCAAAGCTATGCACTGCTATTTAAAGAATTGCGACCTCGGTTTATGGGAGTTGCAACTCCTTTATGCGTGTAGGAAGCTATATTTGTAGTCAAAGCATATTAAGAGATGAATCGAGCCAAAATCTTCATTTTTTTTATCGGCGCCGGGCTTCTGTTCTGGAGCTGTCAGCCAACCGCGCAGCCTGACGGCAATCAGGACGAGCAAACGCAGCCGGACCCTGGGCCAGGACCTGATCCCGGGCCCACGCCCGGACAGGACGACACTCCCACCTTGGAAATCAGGGAAGGGAACTTGATGCTCTTCTCCAGCATGCCCACAGAAGAGATGCTCCATACCAACCTAAGCGAAGGGACGCTTACCTGCACGAGCGACCAGACCTGGTGCCACATCCGCGTGGACGCTTATGCGCGCCCCTTCGTCATCAATGTGGAAGTGGATGCCTTCGGGCGGGACGCCGACGCTCCGCGGGAAGCCACGCTTACAATCGCCCTCAACGGGAAAATAGTGGGGACCGTACAGGTTTTCCAGGACCCGGTCGCCCGGCTTGAGGCGCCGAAACTGCTCGGCGTGCCGGCCGGCGGCGGAACCTTCCGCTTCCAGGTGGCCACCAACATCTACCACGTGGACGCTGCGGCCGGCGCCTCCACCTACGACGCCTGGCAGTACGACAACAGCATCCTGTCGGACATCTCGACCGACCGGCACTACGTCATTTTCACCATCGCACCCTGGGATGTGACACTGGAAAAGCCAAAGCCCGCAAGCATCAGGGTTTCGGCCCGCGAGCAGGTGGCCAAATTTGTAAGGATAGAATACCTTGACCCGGACATGGACAGCGGGACCCTGCCCTATGACGAACTGACACCCTGGGACTAAGCCATGAAACGAATCCTTCTCATCGCCTCAATAGGCATCGCTGCCGCCTGTGCGCGTGAACCTCTCGCATCGGAACCGTCTTTCTCCTCAGACGGACTTTCCGCGACCATCATCCGCGAGAAGAACGCGGACACCAAGGTCCAATTCCTCGACAACCCCGGCATCCGGATGGAAAGCCGCTGGGCCGAGGGAGATAAAATCGGCGTGTTTTCCTCCGGGAAATCCAATATCCTGTACACCATAGGGGAAATCTCCTATGGCGGCAAGCAGGCCCTGTTCCGCACCGATGGCACAATTCCCGCCGGCGCGCTGACCGCAGTGTGCCCGTATCAGAAAAACGCACAGGCCGGCGCTGGTAAAATCCGCGTCAACTTCCCGGCCGGGCAAACCTACACGCTCAGCCGCTACGTCTCCGCTCCTGACCCGGCAGCATTTATCATGGCCGGAAGCGGCTCGCGCGAAGACGGTCTCTCCTTCTACTGCGTAACATCCTTGTTGAAAATCGGTTACACCGCACCGGACAACCAGGTGATTAAGAAAATCATTTTCACCGACCTCGACGGGAAAGCGGTCAACGGCCCGTTTGACATCAGCTGGGACGGCGACCTCCCGGAAGCCACCCTCGACGCCGGCGGAACTGACACGATCACGCTCGACTGCGGTGAAGGCGTGCTTGTCACCGGCGAGACGACGGCCGTCTTCTGGATTCCGGTTCCAGCCCGCGAATTCGCTAAAGGCTTCAAACTCACCTTCGTGCTCAAAGACGGCAGCGAAGTGGTCCGCACGGTAGGTACCACTTACGGGAAAACCCTATACCGCGGCACAGTTCACCCAGTGGGTGACGTAACCACGCCGCGCATCGAAAGCGCCGACATCTCCTATGCCCTCAAGGACAACGTCCTCCAGGTGAACCAGAAGAACATGGACCTCATCAAGGATGCCACTCTGACTGAAAAGTACGTCGAATCCCCCGCCGTGCCGGGCACTTACGCAGTCCTGGGATTCCTGGACGCAACCGTCCATAAAGACCTGGGTCTGAAGTCCGACGACTATGTCATCTTCAACCAGGCATCAGACCTGCTGCCAACGGGCTTCGTCGGCAAGGTGACGGAGTACACGCCCATCGGGGACGAGATAAGGGTGACCATCCGCCAGTGCGAGGACATCTCGGAGCCTTTCCGCTACCTGCATGTCGGAAAGCCTATCTACGCCGAGGACGGGTCGTTCCTGGAGAGCGGCGGTATCGAACTGGACCTGGCATCAACACTAGAACGAATTGAAACACCTGATGGACAAGATCTTCCGTTCGACGTCGAAGGTGACACGCTGACTCTATACGAGCCTCCAACCAAGGCGGTTTCCACATCGAGCTACACTTCCCCGAGGCTCAAGCTGAAATCCTGGAAGGAAAATGGCGACAGCCCGGGCGAAATGACAGCCGGCGTCCAGCTCAAGCTGACCACCAAATTCTCGATGGGCTCTGACGACGACGGGAATACTGAGTTCCTTCACTTCAACGTCAATCCTAAGGCCCTGCTGACCTTCAATGTCAAGTTCTCCGGATCCCACGACTTCGAATCGCTCAAGGGCGAGATGGAATTCGGGACATTCTACTTTGCACCTATCACCGTAGGGCCGCTTCTGTTGCGTCCCGCCGTGGAGATAGGGGCATACTGCAGTGCCTCGGCCTCGGTGGAAATGGCCGTCTCGTACAAATACGTCGCCAACTGGGGGCACTATGGTTTCTCCTATTTCCGTGGTCAGGGCTTCTCGATGCGATGTTTCATGGGCCAGCCGGACCAAGAAGACGGATTCAGCATCCCCGAGGCATCCCTGGCCGGCAACCTCGGCATCTCGGTCGGCCTTTACGCCACACCGGCAATCTCTCTCTACGGACTGATTACGGCGAAGCTCCAGACCAAGCTCGGCCTGAATTTCTCCACCGGCTACGAGGTTAAACTCGACCCCGACGGATTCAGCAACGGCTTTTATTTCCAGATAGCCCCGGAATTCTCCCTGCAGCCGCAGGTTACTACCCTCGGCGGCGTATGGACCAAGACATGGGAAGAGATGCAGCCATTCGATTTCGACCCTATCTGGCAGAAATACCTCTGGCCCGAGGCCAAAATACTTTATTGCGACGCTGTGCCGGATTATGGCGAGGAACGGGTCTTCAAAATCAACATCGGCGGCGAAATGACGGAAATGCACATGCGGCCCATCATAGGCTACAACAAAATCCGCTACAATATGGAAGTACGCAAGGAGACGCTCTTCACTATAGCTATTGGCGTTGCCATCTATCGTGCCAGGAGTTTCTATCATACCAATCCCTCCTACTTCGACAAAAACTACATAGCCGCCGGCCTGGAAGACTATACGTCCTTCACGCTGGGAGCCCTGGTTGACCCGGAATACGTACGGTCCATCCCGTTCGAACCTGCCTACACCGGGCCCGGCAACGAGGATAGCATGGTACTGCAGGGCGAGATAGACTACGAATTCGAGAACGGTTACTACTACACCATCGTCCCGGATGCCTTCCTGCCCACCCACGCGACCTCCAGTATCTTCCATTACGACTATGGCGACATCAAGCCCTATGGGACGAACCGCCATTCTTTCGTTTGCCACTGGCCTTATCTATCCAACGGCGAGCCCTTCCCTGATGATATGTACAAGGAAGAAGAATCAAATTGATTATCTTTGTGGCATGAAGATCTGCGCCCCGTTACTACTCTTCCTTCTTCTGGCCACCTGCTCCCGGCCGGAAGGTGGGCCGGAGCCGCTTGTCATTGACGGCGTCCGTTTCGTTCCCATGCGGGCGGAACGGCTCCCGGACATGCACCACCCCAGGTCGGCCCATATCCTGGAAGAGACCGGGGGGCTGGTTCTTGCCGCCGGAGGCCATACAACGGGCTTTATCCCGGAGAAAAGTGCCGAGTATCTCAAAGACGGCAAATGGGTGGAGGTGGATATGCTCTACCCTCACGACGCCGGTTTTGGCCTGCCGCTCCGCGACGGCCGGATACTGCTTGGTGGCGGATACGGCGAGAGTTTCGGCATTTCGCAGAGCTGGGGAACGGAACTGTGGGACCCCGCCTCACGGCAGTTTCGACCCTTTCCAATCATGGACCGGAAGCGTGCCCACGGCGCAGCCGTAGAACTGGCGGAAGGGAAAATTGCAGTGAGCGGCAACTGGTACAACTCGGACGGAATCGGGGTATACAGTCCCGGTGGCACCTTCAACGAAGCAGGCTGGTCCACCGAGCAGCGTTCCTACCCGTACATGCTTCGCTCGGACTCGGACAACGCGCTCATATTCAGCTCCCGGGGCACCCGGTACGAGCCGCTGGAAGGATGGGTGGACCGGGTGTATGGAGATGGGTTCCAGGAACCGCTCCTCTGCCAGTGGCAGCCCTGTCACTTTGACCGGTCCCCGGTAGGAGACGCCTGTTTCATCGGCGATATGTCCACCGGGCATTACGACTACCTCATCCTGGCCTCCGGTCCGGAGGGGCAGTTCGGCATTCTGCAGATTCGTGGAGGCCGTTTCTCCCTTCTCGAAACCCAGAAGCATCTCCCGCAGGAGGGCCTGGACGGCCGCATCAACTGGTGCGGTATGCTCCGCACCGACCGGGGAACGGGCAACGCTTGGCTCATGGGAACCGACAGTCTGCGCAGGGCCTACCTGGCCCGGATTGGCTATACAGAGGCGCTGCAGGGAGGCAAGGCTTCTGTTACCATACACTACAGTGAGCCTTTGGAGGCCCTCCCCTTCAATGCCTGGGATCTTCTGCTTGCCGACGGACGGGTTCTTGTGGCCGGCGGCAACGACGACTCCAACTACGAACCTTCGGCCGCCACATACATGCTTTCTACGGAGGCTTGTCCATCTTCCGGCAGCTCCCGGTGGTGGATATACCTTCTGCTGCTCGCCCTCGTCGTGGGCCTGACCGGTGGCTGGCTGCTCCCGCGAAGACACGAAGAGGAGCCGGGGCCAAAGACTCCGGCCAAATCGCCGGACATGATGTCACGCATTAGCCTGCTCATGGAGGAAAAGGAGCTGTTCCGCAAACCGGGCCTCCGACTGGAAGACTTAGCGAGGGAGCTCGGAACCAACACCACTTATATTTCCGCAACCATCAACGGGCAGACGGGAACCGGATTCCCGGATTATGTGGCAGGCTACCGCATCCGCTACGCGCAGGGACTGATGCGCAAATATCCCTCACGGTTGATGGCAGAAATAGCTATAGAGGCGGGATTCGCGAATGAAAAAACCTTTTTCCGCACCTTCAAGGCCAAAACAGGGGAAACCCCTACCGAATGGAGAAAATCCGATTCATAGGGGTTGACCGTGCCAGAAATTGAGCTTTTTTGCTCACCGCCCTTGATTCGCTTGAGCCGTTGCTCGTTTTCGCGAATGAACGCTTTTATCTGCCGGCGGTTTTCTTTTCCTTGGCGGAAGCTTTCCACAACGTCGGAGAAAGCCACTTCCTTCCGGTTTAGGAGCTGTTAGTCGTTTTGGCACGGGTCATTACATACCCGATAATAGCGCATGCCCCAATGCTCGGCGCTTTTCTTGTGAGCAGGAATGCAAATCGCAGCCGCCAGGCTCAATTCCTTCTGCGAGCTTTCGAGCGGAAGGCGAGAAGGTTTTGCGTTTCGCAGTAGTCATAATGGTAGAGACAGTTCCCAATTATCTCCTCTAGTGCATGGAAGGGATAGTTGAAAGCCCGCTCCGCATCGGTTTTGTAATCACGTTTCTGGACATTTTCCTTGATGACATTGGTCTCCAGATAGGCCATTGTCTTGCGGTAGATGCTGTCAATGGGACCTTTGATGGGCGACACCTCGATGAAATTGTCCGGGTCATTCTGTTTGCCCTTGGGGAAAATGGTGATGTCCACCTGCAGATAAGGGAAGAATTTCTCCGGATGGTCGTTGAACATCATCAGAGCCACGTTTCGGGGGTAGATAGCCTCACGGGGTCCAGCCAGGAGTTCCATGGCTTCAAGGATATTTCGGAACGGTTCCGTTTCTATCTGCTGAGCAAGCTTGCTGCCAGTTTTGACCAGGAAATCCCTGACCAGCTTTTCTGAATGCGTCGTCAAAAACTCCCGTTCCTTTCGGTGTACTTCTTTTCTTGTTGGATTATTGTCGGGAAAATTTTATCTTTGT
>CADBLM010000196.1 GCA_902795445.1 uncultured Bacteroidia bacterium | reverse complement strand
TGGGGGCAGGGGGCGGTGGGGCCGTCCGTGACCGTGAGGATGTCCCAGTCTTCCTGCAACGCTTTGATGACTTCGTTGTCGGGGGCGGAGTTCATATCGCCGGCGAGGAATACGGGTTTGCCGCAACCGGCGTAGCGGGCTTTGACGCCTTCGGTCAACTGGCGGGCCTGATTCAGGCAGGCTTCGTGATTGACGTGGTCCAGGTGGGTGGAAATGAAGATGTATCGGTCTGTCTCGGCGATGACTCCGCAGCGGGGCTCGGAGCCTTCTCCCTTGTCCAGGGCGATGGTGCCGCCGGGGGTCATCCCCTCTTTGCATACGATGCCGTTGCCATAGGCTCCGCCTTTGTAAGGCATCGCCCGTCCGTAGGTATAATTCCATCCCCCGAGGGCTTCGGCCAGGTCCGCGCACTGGAAGGTCTGATGCCGGCGGTTGCAGGAGTCCACTTCGTTGAGGCTCACGATGTCCGCCTGCAATTCGCCGATCATCGCGGCAATCATCTCCGTGCTGTTGTCCATATATTTTCCGAAAGCGCCCACATTGTATTGCAAGAGGCGGATTGCGCCTTTCTGTTTGGGGTAGTTGTTTTCCTGACAAGCCAGACAGCAGAGCGCTGCGGCGATTCCGAGCAAAAATTTGTACGATTTCATAAGTTATTGTTTTAGATGCAATGTGACATTTTTCCCTTCTATCTCATACTCCATCGGGGTGATGCGGGCCATCAGGCCGAGCATTTCCTTCAGAGATTCGGTCTTGACCGTCATCCAATAGAGTTCCCCGGTCGAATATTTTCCTTCGAGGCTGATGTTTACGCCGTACCATTCTTCCATCAGGGATATGACTTCCGGCAGGGTGCGGTTCCGGATTTTCATTTCATTCAGATGCCAGATGCCGCAAGCGGACAGGTCGTCCGCCGTCAGTTTGTTTTCCCCGTTGAGGCGGTCGTGGGAAAAGCGTTCCCCGGGTCTCATTTCTGCCAGCCGGCGGCCGCTCTTGTCCAGCACTTCTACAGAACCTTCCAGCAGGGCGATGCCGGTCTCCCGTTCGTCCGGCCGGTTGCTGACCGTGAAGCGGGTCCCGAATACTTTTACATCGATATCCGCAGTGCTGACGATGAAGTGTTCCTTGTCGGATTTGCTGACCTGGAAGAGGGCTTCACCTTCTATCAGGCGGACATTGCGCTTGTCGTTCGAGAAATCCGAAGGGTAGGCCAGTGTGCTGGATGCATTGAGCCATACGTGGCTGCTGTCCGGAAGGATGATTTCGCTGTGCTGTCCCGGCCGGGTTTTCACCAGGATTTCCCCCGGGGCGACACCGGAGGAGCCGCTATGGCCGCCCGCCCACCAGGCGCCCGTGATCAGTGCCAGTATCGCGGCGTAGCGCAAGATGCGGAGGCTGTGGCGTTTCAGAAGAATGAGTCGTCTGTGGCGGGTATAGAGTTTGCCGGCGTCCTCTTTTCCGGGAATTTCTCCGGAATACATCCACAAGGATGCCATCTCCCGGAATTCGGCCTCATTCTGCGCGGAAGCCTGACGGAAAGCCGTCAGTCGCGTTTCTTCCTCGGTCGTGGCCTCTCCGGAAAGATATTTGGCTATCAGTTCGAAATCCATCGTCGTTCTATTGTCTGGACAATAGACACGTGAACGGAAGAAAACCCCTAAAGGCGGGAAACGAATTCTAACGGACGGAACTTTTACCCTGATTCTTTTCTTCTTTGCAGAACTCCCGGATGCGGCGAAGTGCGATGCCCATCTGGGCTTCGACCGTTTTGACGGAAATGCTTTTCTCAAGGGCAATCTCCTTGTAACTCTTCCCTTCCCGTTTGGCCATCAGGAAAATCTTTCTGCATTCGGCCGGAAGCGTTTCAATGGCGCGGTTGACGCTTGAGAGTCGCTCTTCACCGGCGTCTGATTCGAGGTCTTCCGTCATCGAGGGTATCTGCAATGCGGCGTCCAGCAGCAGGCGTTGTTTGTTGCTGTTGTCGCGCAAATGATTGAACATCGCGTTGCGGGCGCAGTAATACAGCCAGCCGCGTATGTTGCGAATCTGTCCGATATCTTCGTCCAGCAGTTTGCAAAAGATATTCTGTACGATGTCTTTGACCAGGTCGCGGTCCGAGGTGAAGTTGCCGAGAAAAAGACACAACTCCGGGAAGAAACGCTCATAGAGCATACGGAATTGTGCCTTGTCCATCATATCGCGAGGGGTTGGGGATGCTTACCGGCAGATGACGGCTTCGCGGTCGGGGCCGACGGAAATGATGCGGACGGGTACGCCGGTCTCCTGCTCGATGAAGGCGACGTAGTCCTTGAACGCCTGGGGCAGCGCATCATAGTCGCGGATGTCGCAGAGGCTGGATTTCCATCCCTTGAACTCCTTGTACACCGGCTCGATGCGGTCGGCGCCGTCGTAGGGGAACCAGTCGATTTCCTTTCCGTCCTGCCTGTAGGCCACGGCCACCTTGACCGTGTCGAAATCATCCATCACATCGGATTTCATCATAATGAGTTCCGTTACGCCGTTCATCATCACGGCATATTTAAGGGCGACCAGGTCCAGCCATCCGCAGCGGCGGGGACGGCCCGTGGTGGCGCCGAATTCCCGTCCGACCTGGCGCAGGGTTTCGCCGGTCCCGTCAAACAGTTCGGTGGGGAAAGGACCGCTGCCCACGCGGGTGCAGTAGGCCTTGAAGATGCCAATAACCTTGCCCACTTTCGAGGGAGCGATGCCCAGGCCGGTGCAGACCCCGGCAGCCATCGTATTGGAGGATGTCACGAAAGGATAGGTTCCGAAATCGATATCCAGCAGCGAGCCCTGGGCGCCTTCGGCGAGGATTTTTTTGTCCTCGCGCAGATATTCGTTGACGAGCACTTCGTTCTCGATGAAGGGAAAGCGTTTGAGCTGTTCCACGGCGGCGAGCCATTTCTCTTCATATTCGGCCAGATTGAAACTGAAATCCGGGTAGAGGGAGAGCATCCCGCAGTGTTTGGCCTTGAGCGCCTCGTATCTTTCACGGAAGTCCGGGGAGAGGATGTCTCCCACGCGCAGACCGTTGCGTCCGGTCTTGTCCATATAGGCGGGGCCGATGCCTTTGAGGGTGGAGCCGATCTTGGCCTTGCCCTTGGCCGCTTCGCTGGCCGCGTCAAGCATCCGGTGGGAGGGCAGGATGAGCTGGGCCCTCTTGGCGATGAGCAGTTTGCCGCTGATGTCGCCGGCCTTGGCCTCGATGTCCTTGATTTCCTCCATCAGGATGACCGGATCGATGACGACGCCGTTGCCGATGATATTGACGGAGCCTTCCCGGAAAATACCGGAGGGAACCGTGTGGAGGACGAATCCTTCGTCTCCGAACTTGAGGGAATGTCCCGCATTCGGACCGCCCTGGAAACGGGCGATTACCTGATAGCCGGGGGTCAGCACATCGACCACTTTGCCTTTGCCTTCGTCTCCCCACTGGAGACCGAGAACGACGTCAACTTTGCTCATAGTTTTTATTAGTTTTAGAACAGCCCGCGAATTTACGCAAAATTTTTACTTTTTTCAAGAGATTGCCGGTCTAGCCGGCGATGATAGCAGGCCACCCCCGGCAGCGACCGGTGGGCTAAAAAAAGGGGATGAACCGAAGCGGTTCACCCCCGAAATGTCGTCGATAAAGCCATCCTACTTGTGGACAGGCCGGATGAAGCCGCCGCAGAGGCGTTCGAGATAGGAGTAGTTGTGGCCGCCGTTGTTGCTATGCACCTCCAGCATATAGGCGCAGCGGTGGAAGCCGTCCGTAGGCTCCAGGGTTGACGACCAGTAGATGCTTTTGCTGTCGGTCCAGTTGCCGTTGTCCTGCCAATATCCGCTCACGGGCAGGAAAATCCAGTTGCCGCTGCTGCGGCTCTCCACCTTGTAGCCCGGTTGGCCTTTGTAGGTCATAAATGTCCACTTGCAGGTAATTGGGTCATAGAGGTTCGCAACTTCCGCATTGGTGGGCATACGCCAGTCGCTGCCCCAATTGGCCGTGGCGGCATCGTCGGTCTCCTCCAGCGTGTATATCCCGGGATTTCCATTCCCGGGATATTTTTTCATCTGGGCTACGCTCGAATCATACAACCAGAAAGAGTCAAAATCAAAATATGTCTGCCAATTGCCCCAGGTGGTCTTCGTGGAGGTCTCGCCCCAGGCAAAACAGTCGCCCGGCTGCTCGGGAGCCGTGGCGCCGAGGTTCCAACTGGACCAAAGCACCCCGTTGATATCGACATAGCGTTCAATGGCCGGTTCCGGAATGTCGGCTCCACCGATGAGTTTCAGGCGCGCGAAATAGTTTTTCCAAGCGATGGGCGAATAATCCTCATCCGCTTTTTCCCGGTAACTCTTCACCGCCTCCAAAGGAATGTAGATGGGATAAGCGCCGACAAAAGTTTTTCCGAGATCCGAAGGCTGGATGGTCGTACCGGAAGCGGGGGTAATGTCCGGAGCCGTCGTGGACAGGATGGTGAGGGAAGTCAGGGCTGTCTGTCCCTCGAAAGCACTGTCACCGATGGTCTTGAGCGTCGAGGGAAGGACAAGGTTTCCTTTCAGAAGGGTGAAGCCCACTTCCGGCGCCGACATCCCCATAAAGGCATAAGGGCCAATTTTTTCCAGCCCCTCGTTGAGTGTGATGCTTTCCAGGGCGGAATTGGAAAAGGCGCCTTGCTCGATACGCTTGACCCAGGAAGGTACGGCATAGGAACGGATCGCGGTGCTGGAGAAACATCCGGCAGGAACGGCCGTGATGGCGGTCGGGAAGTTAAAGGCTTCGATTTTTGTCGCCGCAAAAGCGCTGTTGCCCAAAAGCAGAAGGTGTCCAGTGCCGCTTACGCTCCTCAAGGAGAGGGCGCCCCAAAAGGCTTCTTGTTCCACACCGAGCACCGTATCGGGAATGGTGAAACTCTCGATTTGCGTAGTCTTGGCAAACATACCCGCTGAAATAATGCTGAGGGTGGACGGCAGGCTGACCGTTACCTTGCCGGTGTAATCCGTCCCGTTGGCCAAAATGCCGCCGAGCGAACTCGTTACGCCTTCGGGAATGTTGACGGCGGTCAGTCCGCTGTAGGCGACGCTGACAAGCAGTCCGCTCTGGTAGGCGCTGTTGAGGACATAGTAGCGCCCGTCCTCGCTTACGCCTTTTCCGGCCATACGGGTAAGTTTGTCGCATCCATAGGTCGGAGAATGGTAGAAACCGTCGATGTTGTTGTGTGCGGTCGTGTTGTCAAACCAGACGATGTTGTCCGGGAAGGTGATGCGCTCGAGTTGTTTGCAGTTCTCGAATTCGTATTCGAGCAGCGTGGTGACGCCGGTGAAATACCGGAATTCATCAAACGAGGTGATGTCCTTTCCGGAGAAATGCCGCTCCAGACGCGTGGGGACGGCCAATTCGGCCGGGGTCAGCCAACCGTCGCCGTTGGCATCCCAATGTTCCTTGCATATCTGCTCCACCAGCGGGTCCTCAAACTCGATGGCATCTTCCGGCTTTTGGGGCTCCTGCGGGTCGATATTGCCGCCCGGGTTGTCGCCCGGAAGTCCGGGGACATCTCCCTGCCCGGGGTTGTCACCAGAACCAGGGTTG
>CADBLM010000195.1 GCA_902795445.1 uncultured Bacteroidia bacterium | reverse complement strand
CTTCCCCCAAATCTCCACGGGAGTTCCGCCGTATGCAGGCATGTACACGCACCCCACCGGCCAGGGCTGCGATGCATACCACGCATTCGCCTTCTCCTCGCTCCACCGCTCCGCAACGGGCCTTGTGCAGCCCGCACAGCCGACAAAGCAGATGACAGAAATCAATAAACACGAAAACTTCCTTCTATCGACCTGAATCATTTTCCCAGCTTGTTAATTAAGAAGGTGAAGACGACCGGACAGCGACACAACGGATGGGAATACCGGAAGCGAAATACACATCCGGCCAGGAACCATATCTCTTGGTCATCCCGCCATACGCATTGGCCCAGGCACCCCGATACCCGTCCTCGTCGTCACTGGTGCTGCTCCAAAGCAGGATGGAACCAGGATTGCCATAGCCGAAATCCGGATTGCTTCCATATCCGATAAAGCCGGTTCCATAGAACCACATACTGCCGGTAATCCCGTCCAACTGATCTTTGGAGGGTACCTTATAGCCGATGGGTGAAGGGTCGTAGATGGTCTTTTTGTCATCCGACCATAGATTGTTGTAGAAGCCGTCATCAGGCATCCAACAACTCCGGCCTCCATAGAAGAACGTCTCAGGATGGGATGTGGAATATGCCACCGTCTTCCCTTCTCCGATCGCCTCGAAGCGGAAAGCCTGCGTCCGGTCCGGATAATACGGGTAAGGAGCATACTGCTTGTTTAATGAAGCGCTGAAGGGACAGGGCCGTCCCCATTGGTAGGCAAAACCGCCGGCAAAGGTTTCATTAATGCCCCAGGCGCCAATGTTCCGATCCATAAAGATATCCTCCTTATGCGTCGCCGTCCCCGGCTCCTCCGTCGCCCAAATGAGCCAACTCCAAAGGATTTCGTCCTTATCTCTGTCGAAAAAGCCCTCCCGGCCGCCTTCGCCGTCCTTGAAAATGGCTACATAGGCATCTCCCCGGACGAATTCTTCCGGCGTACGGAAATAAATATACCCTCCGGCGTAACACATCTGATACTTCCCCTTGAATTCGATGGCACGTCCCCGCTCGCTGAGCTCCCAGAGAACGGTGGCGCCACTGATATCCGAGGGATCGATGGCCGTTGCGTTCTGGCCCGTCACGGGATCCAGGCCGCCGTTGCCCTTGACGGTCGCCTTGAACTTATACTTTCCGGCGGCGGAAACGATGTAGGTATTAGCCGTTTCCTTTGAGCTCAGGTCGGTATAGAGACCCAGGTCGTCGTCTTCGATGCTCGTGATATGCTTATCCCCCACGCAGATGGCGCGCACGGAGAGGCCGTGGGGCTGGTTGGCACTGACAGTTGAGGTGGGACAGGGACCGGTGGTGAAGTTGATGAAATAGGCTCCTGAACCACCGGCGTTCAAAGACCAGAAACACGCTCTGCTTCCAACCGTCTCCCGCTGACTGTTATTCTGATTCCTGATACCGGAGAGCGGCAGGAAGATGGAATTCTCCGTGTATCCCGGCTCCTTGCCGGACGCCTTCCAGCCCTTCAGCGTGCAGCCGGGTTCGTACTGGACGGTCGAGCCGTCGCAATAGGTCCATTCGCAGTTGTCCAGCAAGGCTTGCTGCTGTTCGCGGGTGGGCGTCGCCCAGTTTTCACCCCACAGTTCAGTGGCCGTATCTTCCACGGCACCGGCGTTGGGCGTGGAGTCCAGTTTTCCCCGGTAGGAATAGTAGCCGCCGGTCACGTCCGGATGGGTGTATTCCGTGACGCCGGCATAACTGTAGATGGTTGAACCTACATTGAACTTGGCCCATTTCGGGCCGCCGGGCCAGAGCTGTACCCACGGTTCCGGGCTGCCTTCGGGGACATCGGCGCTGCCGGTGGTGGCACCCAGTTCCCCGAAGCCCAGTGTGATGGTCGTGATGCTGCTGCGCGCAACCTCGATGCCTTCCTTGGCGCTGCGGGTCTGGACTTCCCCGTCCGTGGTGATGACGGTGATGGCGAAGTCCGTATAGCTTCCGGCAGGAACGGCGATGTGGAAAGGAATGGCTTCCCCGCCGATGGCTACGCCTTCCTCTCCGCAATCCAGGGTGACACCCTCCGTCCCGGAGACGGTCGCCTTATAACCATCAGCAGCGAGCGTCGCGGCGTTGGTGATGGTGCCGCTCATGCCCTGGGCTGCGGTCAGCACGATTTTGTTCACCTTCTTTCCCTCCTGCGTCGTGCTGACATTCAGCTTTATGATGCCGCAGAGGTTCTTGAAAGTCAAGCTCGTGCTGCTGCTCTCCGCATACATCGGAGTGCCTGTGATATTGCCTCCCACATAGGTCTGGGTGGCGGGAAGGACAGGCGCGCCGTCGTTGTAGAGCGTGGCCGGGTAATAGGCCTTGTAGTCCGGCGTCACGGCTTCGGAGCCGCTGCTCAGCGTGAATTCGGCGCGCGTTTCGGAACCAGCCGTCTCATAGACGCCCACGTTCGGTGTCCCGGCGCCGTCCACGACGGTGATCCGGTCGCCACTGCTCCAGACCACGTCATAGGCGCTGCCGTTCTGGCTCAGAGACGTACGCGTGGCGGGATTTTCCGTGGTGGCCGTGAAGACGGACACGCCTTCATAGAGAATGTTTTCTGTCAGGTCCTGCCGGCAGGCGGTCAGGGAAAGGGCGGCGAAGGCCGCAATCAATAACATTCTTTTCATCGTACGGCCCTCCTCAATTGAACAAACCCTCACCATAATTGTTGCCATCCGTGAACGGTTCCGTGCCGCCGGAGGTACAGACCACGTACCCCTGCTCCACCCCGATGAGCAGCATCGCGGGCGCGTCATAGTGCTCTTTGTGCGTCATATCCTGG
>CADBLM010000194.1 GCA_902795445.1 uncultured Bacteroidia bacterium | reverse complement strand
TCGGTTCGGCCACTGCGGCAAGTTTCTCGGCGGAAATCCAGCCGTTCTTGAAAGCGATTTCTTCCAGGCAGGCAACCTTCAGCCCCTGGCGTTTCTCGATGACCTCGATATAGGTGGAGGCTTCGCTCAGGGAATCGTGCGTACCGGTATCCAGCCAGGCAAATCCCCTTCCGAGCGTCTTCACCTTCAAATCCCTCTTCGCGAGATACTCCTGATTGACGGTGGTGATTTCCAGTTCCCCGCGTGCCGAGGGCTTGATATTCGCCGCCACATCGACCACGCTGTTGGGATAGAAGTACAACCCGACCACCGCATAATTGGACTTGGGAGCAGAAGGTCTCTCCTCAATGCTCAGACAGTTGCCCCGGGCGTCAAACTCCGCCACTCCGTAGCGCTCCGGATCGTTGACCCAATAGCCGAAGACCGTGGCCTTGCTGTTCTTTTCGGCATCATCCACGGCCTCGTGCAGCATTTTCTTGAAGCCGGGGCCATAGAAAATATTGTCACCGAGTACCAGACAGGCCGCATCGTCGCCGATAAATTCCTTGCCGATGATAAAGGCTTGCGCCAGGCCGTCCGGAGAAGGCTGCTCGGCATATTCGAAACGAACCCCGTAATCGCTGCCGTCACCGAGCAGACGCCGGAATCCGGGCAAATCATAAGGCGTGCTGATAATCAGAATATCCCGGATGCCCGCCAGCATAAGGACGGAGATGGGATAATAGACCATAGGCTTGTCATAGATGGGTATCAACTGCTTGCTGACCCCTTTGGTAATAGGATAAAGGCGCGTTCCGCTGCCTCCCGCCAAAACAATTCCTTTCATATTGTCGATATGTCAGTTATTCTGCAAAGATACACATTTTAAAATAATATCCACAATTTCCCGGCCGTGATGCTCCCAGGTGAAAGTCTCGCCGGCGTGACGGGCGGACTCCCCCATCGACTGCCGCAGGCTGTCATCGCAAACGCGCAGCATCGCCTTCGCCAAATCGGAAACGACTGCTTCGCGGCTGCGCTCGACCCCATCGGCCTGGCGGGGGATCAGAATGCTGTATTCCGGGGAGAAATAACGGGTATAACCGGTCGTGTCCAGACAAATCAGGGGTTTCCCCAGGGACAGGGTATCGAACGAAACGGTGACGGCTCCCTCCTTGAGAGAGGCGTTGACGACCACGTCGCAACCGGAAATAAAACGCTGATAAACCGGCATCGGGACGCGTCCGGTAAAGGTAAGGGCATCGGCATTCAGGCCGAGGGAACGAGCGATGCCCCTCAATTTCCCCAAATCCGGACCGCTGCCCATCACGGTCAGATGCATCGGTTTCCAGTTTGTGCCGGCCGCCTGATGCAGCGAAGCCTCGAAGCGGGCTTTGGCAAAAGCCTCCAGCACCAAATCGAATCCGCGCCAGCCCTCGATCCTGCCGACGGTGAGAAAGTCCACGGATGATTTTCCCCCCGCTTCCGCCTGCGGCTGTCTGTCACCGTCCTGCTTTTCAACGGCCACATCCGTAAAGAGGACGGCCTTGTCACGATAACGGACGGGCACCATCGAGCGGGTGATGTCGGTCTTACAGAGAATGAGGGCGGCGTCCCGGCAGCGTCCCCTGAAGCCGAGGTTGAGAGGAATCGTCCTTACGATGATGCGGCGAAGCGCCTCCATCAGCCGGGACTGGAGGGAATAATGTCCGGTGTACTGGCGGGGAATGGTCTCCAGACCGCCCACCGGCCCCCAGATGAAATATTTCGCCTTCTGACCGAAGGCACTCACCTTCCACAGCACGTTTCCGTAGGTAAGATGATGGAAAATCTCAATATGCTCCCGCAGCATCGTCTCCCGGACGATAAAATTGGAGAAAGTCTGCCAAAGCGTATAATATAAATGTACGCCCCGCCGTCCCTTTTTCCACCAGCGGGCCCACTTGGGAAGGTCGTAATAGAGAAAATGAATCCCTTCATACCCGGGGTGGGAACTGCGGAAATGCTCGATGGACCGGCGGTTGCTCTGCCGGGTCAGTACCCATAGCTGAAACTCTTTGCTCATCTCGAGCACCCAATGCCAGCCGACCCCGACTTCGCTGCCGAGATCCGGTTCGCAGGCGTATGCGCTGATAAATATCTTCTTTTTCTCTTCCATCAATACAACGCTTCATAACGGGCGGCGATATCCGCCCAACGGTAATGCTCCCGGGCCAGGACGGCCAGTTCCTCCCCCTTGCAGGCCCACTCTCCGGCCAGAAGCCGGCAGAGTCCGTCCGCATCGGAAAAATAAGCCGCCTTTCCGAAGGTCGATTCCCGGTTGTACGACACATCGAAAGCATAGATGGGCTTGCCGAAAAACATCGCTTCCACCAGGGAGGGATTGGTTCCTCCGGCACTGTGGCCGTGGATATACAGGGCCGCCCCGCTCCGCAGGGCATACAGGACTTCCAGGTCATAGACCGCATCGGCGCAGATGACTCCCGGCCTGCCGGCATAGCGCTCCCGAAGTTGCCGGGCCCATTCGCTGTGTTCCCAGTTGCCGATCAGCAGAAGCGGGAGACCGGGGGTCCGGGAGAAGGCGTCAAGGGTCACCTGGCAGTTGTTTTCCGGTTCGATGCGGCAGACCGAGATGGCATAGCCGCCGGGAGTGAGACCATAGCGGGACAGAATCTCGCGGCAACGCTCTTCGCTGAGGGAAAGACGGACGTGATCGCCGCCGTAAGCGATGGTCACCAGCCTGCCGGGACGCTGCCGGGCGTCATAAGTCTGCAGGACATAATCCGCTATCGCCTGATTGTCCGCAATGACGGTATCGGCATAGCGGACCGCCATCTTTTCGGATGTCAGAAGAATCCATCGGGCCAGCCGGTTCCATTTGTCACGTTTGTGCTCCAATCCGTCAATATTGATGACAAGACGGGTTTTCCGGGACATAAACAGACGGACGAAGGGCAGGAAAATACAGCCGGAGACACCGAGTACCAGCAGGCAGTCGTAGCCCCGCAGGCAGCGCAGCATCGACAGCAAATCGTACAACATACTTTGGGCGCCATTGGCGTGAAGGCAGACATACTTCAACGTCGCGCCTTTATAGACCGGCGCCGGAGCGGACGCGAAAGGACGGAGATCCTTCGAAGAACAGAACACGGTATATTGCACTTCCTCCGAACGATGGTCCAGCAGATTTTCCACCAGCGACTCGAATCCTCCGTAATGGGCCGGGACACCCCGGGTACCAATGATGGCTGTCTTTTTCATTTTTCTATCATTTCAAGCAGTTCACACCAGCGCCGCACTTCTTCCGAACGGGCGGCGGAAGAGTCACGAAGCAGATATCGGGCTATGACGGACAAAAGATACAGGCGGCACCCGTCCTTATCCGCATCGGGAAGAATCAGTTCCCTGTACACCCGCCTGACATTCCATCTTTTTTCAAAAAAGGCCGTCTGAATCAGAAAATGCCAGCGGTCAAGCCCTACGGGATTGCAGAAAGAGGCATACTCCCAGTCGAAGACCTGAAGACGCCCCGTCTCCACATACATATTCCAAGGGGTAAAATCATTGTGCGTCAGACAGCAACGCATCGTCCGGCCCCGGAACGGGGCCAGGACGCTTTCATACGTTCCGCGAAATTCCCCGGGGACGAGTTTCAGGGCGGCGGAAGCGTCGGCTGCCAGCGCGGTCTGCCCGAAAGCGGCTTCCGCGCCCGTCAACGTTTCCAGCCTCCGGAGAAAGTCCTCCATCTGCGGCCCCCATCGATGCGGTGTGCCGCTGTGCAGGGTCTTCGTCGTACTCTGGATGAAGAGGAAGGTACCGGGAGCATCATTGCTCTCGCACAACGCCAGGGCCAGGACCCGTGGTACATCGTCCATTCCGCAAGCGTGCAAGGTGTCAAGTATGCGTTTTTCCCTCCGGAAAAGGGCGACGACCTCCGGATTGGCGGAAATTTTGACATAACCCAGAATTTTATTCCCCTTGAAAATCTGAACGGTCGCTTTCTGATGGGCGCAGGGGGTCCCCTCGAAAGACGCGCATTCATATCCGCCTTCCAGCGGGAACACGCTTCTCACTTGCGCGTCAAGCCAAGGATAAGGACGCTCACAGGAATGGATATGCAACAGGCGGCGTACCGGGGAAAAAGGCCACAGGAAGGGCAGCAGGGCCTTGAGCAGTTTGCCTTTGACCCCTCCTGGCTGATACAGGCATAACGCCGTACGCATATGACGCGCAGGCAGGACCCAGGTCTTGCCGTCGGCATTGCTTATGCGGAAATAACGCTCCATCAGATGATTCTGCGACGGTTTTTCTCGTGCTGAGCGGACCCGATGACCCCCAGGATGGCGTCTGCCGCTTCGCGCGGAGTCGTTTCATTGAACACCCGGACATACTGCCCGCGGGCGGTCACTTCTTCCACTCCCGCCCGGTCCATCAAGAAATCGATGCGGCTGTTGATGGCGTCGATTTCGTCCCGGGAAAGTTCTTTTTTGCGCGCCAGGATGCTGTCGGCTGAAGCCGTCAGCAGGATATTGTAGTCCAGTCTCGGCACAAAAACACGCCCCCAGGCATATAGGAAGGGCAGGGGCAGCCAGATGCGGGTACGGCGGCTGTCACAGATGATGTCGGTATAATAGCGGTCGAAGAAAACCAGCCAGGTGATGCGGGTCTTGCTTTTGACCTTCAGCCAATAACCCAGCAGATAATCGGTCGTATAATAGCACAGACGAAGGAACGAGCTCAGCACTCCGGTCCGCCCGCCCCGGTGCGGGTCCGAGTAATTGGCGTCCACCTCCTTTTTCAGTCCGGCGGAATGGGCCACGTCGCTGATATTTCCGAAAAGCGTCGGACGGAAGTGGTGGAGCGTATGCGCCTTGCCGAAAACCTTGGACAAGGATTCCAGGACGAGGTCGATGACCGTCGTCTTTCCCGAGCCGTCCGGTCCCGTGAAGCCCACGGTAAAACCGGTGTCTGAACAGAAGTAATTGCGCAGACGCCAGGCCTCGAAACGCAAGAAACGGCCGAGATTGGCGACAGGTGCGTTCAGGAATGCGTGCAGCAGCATTTTCCGGGACGAAGCCTTGTCGCAGGCCTCCGGGCTGTCCGTCCCATAAAGCCGGCGAAGGATGCGGCGCACTTCATCATCACCCTCCACAGCCTGCCGGACCGCGGCATATTTCTGCGGGTATGCAGCGCCCACGGCCCGGTCATAGAGATATTTGTCCAAAAAGGCGATGCGCTCTGACACGATGCGTACCGGCACGGTGCCCTCCTGCACGCGGGCTCCTTCCAGCAACTGCCCGGCCGAGAGCAGACGGATGCCGAACACCGAGGTGTCGAAGAAGAAATCCCACTGGACAATCCCTTCACGGGAAGCCACCACCCAGGTAATCAGACGGTCGCTGCGAAGATAAGTCATCACTTTCCATCCGGACATTTCCACCAGGCCGAAAAGCCCGGTGCGGATGGCGAAATAATCTTTTTTCTGCAGGACGATATCGATATCCCGGCTTTCGCAGCGGTCCGGCAGCCCGTCCCAGTTGCGAAGGACGGCATACTCGACACGTTCGTTCAAAAAGGCGAAAAAGGTATTCAGTAAAGCAGAGAGGGTCATTTCTTGACGGATGGATTGGAGATGTGACTCATATAGAAGGGCCAGAAGATGCCGACTTTCAGGCATCGCTGCGGCCGGATATAGTGCGCCGCCGAGAAATAGTCGGTCGAGCGCATCGGCCAGCCCATATTGAGGTTTTCTACTTTGATATAGATACAGGCGCGCTTCCACTGCACATTGAGGAAGGCATCGATAATCGGCGTGTCGCCGTATTTCATATCCCGCTGGTTGACGAAGACGCCTAAGGAAGGATGATAGGCCGGCATATACCACTGGGTCGTGTACCAGGTATTGATGCCGAACTGCATATTCATCACGTTTTTGACCACGGTAAACTGAAAATACCAGCGCAGGTTGACGGACAGGTACGGCAGCGGCAACACTTCCTCATTGGTGGAATACTGGGCCAGGAGCCGGTTCTCGAAATGAAATTTCCAGAGCGTAAAATCCTTGCGGAGGTCGATGTTGAAGACGCTGAACGCCTGTCCCTGCTGATGCGGGAGGGCATCCGTCCCGAAATACTGGTAGTTGCCGAGCAAGGCATAACCCACTTTGAGGTACGCGTCCCAATGAGGTATCTCGATGCCGCCGGTCACACGGGTCGAGGAAACTTTCCCGAAGGCGTTGTCCCACTTCTTGTGATTGGTGAAATAATGCTGGACCATAAAGTCCGGCGACTTGAGCCCCGTCTCGAAATGAATCAGGAAAGACATCGGGCTCTGCCGGGCTTTGCGGAAGGGATAGAGGCTGAAACGCAGGTTGGCGTCCACCTTGAAGTCGTTGACTTCCGCCCCCGCGAAGGTGTATTCCCCCAGGGCGTTCCACTCGAAATACTGGCGGAACTGGCCTTTCACGCCGGCATAGACATAGAAACTGTTGCGGGAAGCACCCTTGTCCTTCACCAGATACATCGTCGGAGAGGGCATCGTATAGTGACGGAAACGGTCCGCCACGCCGACATCCAGTTTGGAGACGACGGCATCGCTCTTCCAGGGCTGGAGCCGGACGTAGAGTTTGTTTTCCAGGAGGACATTGCGGAGCGAGTCGTTGGTGATGCCGGGATGGAGATAGTTGGTCGGATAAAAGTCCTGGGCGCTCTGCGTATCCAGCATATCCTTGTAGATACGGCGGAAAACGCTGAACTCGGAAGAATGCCCGACGAAGGCGCTGGTGATGTCCCGGTCGAGGCTGTCGGCGTCCGTCCGGGCGATCGTATCCTTCTTGCGAAGGAAGGACATCGGGAAGCGGTAACTCTGGTCGAGGAAGAACGTATAACGCTTGACGGCGCTGCTGGCATTGCCCAGATTGACGGCGATTTCACGGGAATCGACGGTCGTATCCCGTATCCAGTTGACGCCCGTCTTCGGGTCCCGGTCGATGGCCCCGCCGTTCTCCTTCCGTTCGATGTGGTTGTAGATGAAGCCGCCGTGCATCAGGTAGTTCTTCCCGAGATAGTTCAAGCCGACGTGGGCGGTGCGGTTGACCGTCTCTTCGTTCTGCAGGAAGCCCTTGGCCCCATAACGGTAGATGCCGAGGGTCAGGTTGAGCGCCGGCGTGAAATTCTGGCTGACCAGCACGCCCACGTTCAGTTCCTCCTTTTCCCGGCCGTTGAAGAGGGTGCCGGAATACCAGAGCTCCGTGTAGGGCGTCTTGGTGTTGTACTGGGGAAGATTCTCGGGGGTATAGGTCCAGTCAAGATAGGGCGTATAGAAGAAGGCGTTGTCCTGCTCCTTGCGTTTGAAGAAATCGTAGGTCTGCACCGGAGAACCCGCCACGCCGAGATTCGTGGCGTTGACATCGTCCCGGTAAAAACGGAAATCGGGGAAATGACAATTGTAACTCGTATCCTGGGGAACCAGCTTGATGTCGTCGAAATGCCGGTCGAGGTTCCACATAATCAGACGCTTGTGCTGCATCGAATCGGTCAGCGCCCAGGTCTCCAGGATGCGCGGCGTGTTCTCGCGGATGGAGTCGCGTACGGCCCGGACGGAATCGTCGTAGGCTTCCTTGGCCTCCAGACGGGCCAGTTTGGCGGCATTGCGGGCAGCCAGTTTCTGCTCCCGGTCATACTCCTTGCGCTGCTTGGGCGTCAGGCTCCAGTACCATTGGGCGAAACGCCATTTGACCCGGTCGATGGAATCCACCGCCCAGACGGAATCGAGCCGGGCGCGGCCGACGCTGTCGCCGCGGGCTTCAAGGCTGTCGCGGACGGCGGCCAGGGTGGCGGAATCCCGCAGGGCGATGAAATATTTATAGCGGAAACTGTCGGTCCGTTCCAGGGTATCCGGAATCCGCATCGTATCGATGGGATAGAAGACCATCTCCGGGACGCGCGCGACGGAATCTGCCACGTAAACGCTGTCGGCCAGCAGCAGGGAATCCAGCCAGCGTCCGAAAGCCGTATCAGGGCCGGATTTGGGGACAAGACGCATCTGCCCGCCCTGGGAGCGGAGCGGAAGCAACTGGGCGAAAACACCCAGCAACAAGGCCGTCACAAAGGCCAGCAGCGTCGTCTGTCTTTTCATCAAAAATCGCTTGTCTTTCGGGATAAGCCCAAAAGGGCTGCAAGTTACGCATTTTTCGCGAGATTTCAAGCATTGATGCGGCATCGGCCGGCCAAATCCATCACAATCAGGCCGTCCGCTTCCATCAGCGCCAACAGGGAAGAGAGCAGCACCTGAGGGCATTGGAGCCGGTCTGAAAGCTGCCGCACATCGATGCCGCATTCCCCCTGGATGCACAGGAGCATCCGGGCCGCCAGTTCCACGTCTTCCTTGCGAAGGCGTCCCTCATAGATACGGGACAGCGAAACCGGAGAAGAGGCGTTGCCCTGTGTCCGGGCGGCGGGACGGGAGGCTTTGAGCCCCAGGGAAGCGAGCCAGGCCTCCGGCGAAGAGACCGCCTCCGCCACGCTTTCGGCAATGAGCCGGTTGCAGCCCTGCGAACGGACGTCGTCCATACGCCCGGGCACGGCATACACTTCCCGCCCGTAACCGAAGGCCTGGCGCGCCGTAATCAGTCCCCCGCCCTTTTCCTTGGACTCCACCAGCAGGACGGCCCGCGACAGGGCGGCGATAATCCGGTTGCGCCGGATAAAATGCAAGGCGACGGGGGCCGTTCCCAAAGGATAATCGCTCAGCAGCGCACATCCGGGCCTTTCAGCCATCCGGACGGCATCGGCCCGATGCTGCCGGGGATAGACGGCATCCACCCCGGTCGCCATCACGGCCAGCGTGGGCAGGCCGCACTCCATCGCGGTCCGGTGGGCGCAGATATCCACTCCGTAGGCCAGGCCGCTGACGACGACGGGAGACGGTTCCACCGCCGAAAGGGCACGGACCAGGCGGCCGCACTGCTGCATCCCGTAGGGAGACACATCCCGGGTGCCTACAACCGCGATGACCGGGCGCTCCGGGGCGAAGAGCAGGTCCGGCTGCGTCGCACTGCGGACATACAGGCAGACCGGAGCGTCCGGGCAGTCCCGCAGGGCCGTCGGATAGGAGGCTTCGGTATAGGCCAGACAGGTCGCCCCCATTCCGGAGAGCCGGTTGTAATCCCGTTCCGCCTCATCCGGCAAATCGTCGCCGAGCATCCCCCGGAACTGGCCGGAATGCTCCAGCAGGTCGTTGCGCGCAGACGCAGAGAGTTCAAAGACGGCGGACGCGCTGCCGAGATGCTCCACGAGAGCCAGGGAGATACGCGGCTGGTTCCCGAACACTTTGCCCAGGGCCATCGAACAAATTCTTTCTTTTTCCCAATCCATAACGGGGCGAAGGTAGGGCAAAGGAGGCAATGCGGCAAGCGGGAAAGGGAGTTTTTGGCGGGGGTTCAAAAAAGTTTT
>CADBLM010000193.1 GCA_902795445.1 uncultured Bacteroidia bacterium | reverse complement strand
GTGCTGGATGTGCCCCTACAGGCTCCTCTGTTGGGGTGTCCTGCCCGACATCGTTTGAGGAAAGGTTCGATGGACTATTTACGCTCATTTGCATTATTCTTGGAGACAATGGACGGATTGGCCGCCTGCCCGGCAGTTGGTTCCAGCATCTGACCTATCATACCGCCGTCCAGGAAGACTCCACCAACGAATGGCTGGAGCCCGTTTCGGACGAGCAATATTACGATGTAAACATACGGAGCGTACAATAATGGGGAAAGTCCCTGTCAGCACAGGGATTTCAGTTGAGCCGCACCATTGTGGTGACCACCATACCGGCGTTGCAGGCGCTGCCCATATGGGTCTTGATTTTGCCGCGGTCTGCGCCCACAACGGAGGTGAAGAAATTTTCGCCAGCAACATCGACATACTCGGGACAAGGAGCTTAGGACTTCCCTGAATGGTCTTACACAGACACGCAAGTATCGCAAATAATTGTTATCTTTGTTAAAATTTAAGCATTATGAAAAAAATTCTGCTATCACTGATGATTGCCGCATTTATCGCTCCCGCAGTTCTGAGAGCGGACAATGACATGCCGATTCCCGTAGATCAGCTTCCTGCGGCGGCAAAGACATTTGTCCAGCAATTCTTTGCCGACAAGACCATCGTATCCGCCGAAGTCGAAATGAACATAACGGGCAAGGAGTATGAGGCCCGTCTGAGCGACGGCACCAAAATCACATTCAACGCAGAAGGCGTCTGGGACAAAGTGGACTGCAAGTACCAGGCGGTGCCCGCCTCATTGGTGCCCGAAGTCCTGGCCGCTTATGTGCAGACCAACTATCCCGGGACGATGATTGTCAAGATTGACAAGGAACTTTACGGCTACGAGCTTGAAATCAGCAACGGGCTCGACCTGAAATTTTCCCCCGACGGCAAGCTGCTGGGCATAGACGACTGACGACATTGCCATGGCAGTCTCTGGGTCGTCCTTCCGATTCTGACCCTGCTGATCTCTGCCGCCCGTCTTTTTATCGGATGGATGCCGATGCTCCTGCGCTGCGTCGCCCTCGTCCGGAAGGGTCTCATCCTTATTATGATGAGGTTTACCACAAGTGAAAATTTGCGTAAATTTGCGCCCGGATAACAAAAGGATATGGAACATCGATTTCAGACGGAATACATCTCTTCGGCGCAGAATCCGAAGGTGAAGCATCTGCTGGCCTTGCAGGAGAAGTCCCGGCTGCGCAGGTCGGAGGGACTTTTTGTCGTGGAGGGGTTGCGAGAGGTACGTCACGCGCTGGAAGCCGGATTCGAAGCGGACAGTCTGTTTGTCTGCCCGGAAATTTTCGATGCGGCTCCGGCCGAAGACCGGGATGCGATTCGCGCCGCCGTCAATCCGCCGGGGTGCGGTTTGGAAACCGCCGTCAATCGTGCCGGAAACCGCTTTGCGGACGGGAATAGCGCCGGAATGGGCATGGCTGTCCGCATCCTCGAAGTGCCCGCCGCCTTGTACGGGCGCATCGCCCTGCGCGGAAGCACGGAGGGCATCGTCGGCATTTTTCATACGCCGTCGAACCGTCCGGAAGACCTGTCCCTGCCGGAAAACGCCTTGGTCGTCGTGTTGGAAAACATCGAAAAGCCGGGCAATATCGGGGCTGTCCTGCGCAGCGCCGACGGAGCCGGGGCCGACGCCCTCATCGTCTGTCGCTCTTCCCTCCGACCGGCCGAAGCCCCTCATTCGCCCCGGACCGACGAGGAGCCGTCCCGGACTGATGAGGAGCCATCCCGGACTGACGACAAAGGGGGAAAAACCGGCACGGGCTGCATCGATTTATACAATCCCAATATCATCCGCAGTTCGCTCGGAGCGGTGTTTACCGTGCCCGTCGCCGTCTGCGAGAGCGCCGAGGCCATTGCTTTCCTGAAAGCGCGGGGCATCCGGATTCTCACGGCGCAGTTGCAGGACTCCAGGCCTTATTACGATGTCGATATGACGGGCGGGACGGCCCTGGTCATCGGCAGCGAGGCGGACGGATTGTCCGAAGCCTGGCGGAAAGCGGCCGACCGGCACATCCTCATTCCGATGGACGGACGGATGGACTCCCTCAACGCCTCCGTCAGCGCCGCCGTCCTGCTTTACGAGGCTCGGCGCCAGCGCAACGCAAAAACGGCCGGCCGATAAGCCCTCAAGATATAAGTACCGCTATGAAAGCCTGTTCCCTCAACCCGAAATTCCATCGTTACGGCCTGATCGGTCATCCCATCGCCCACTCCGGCAGCCCGGCGCTGTTTCGTCGCGCTTATGGCGGGAAGTGGCCGTACGACCTGATTGAAACCCCCTCTTTCGACGAGGCGTGGGAGCGCTTTTTGGACGCTTACGACGCCATCAACATCACGGCGCCGTTCAAGGAGAAAGCGGCCGCCCGGGCCGACATCAAGAGTCCGGAGGTGCAATCCATCGGCGCGGCGAACATCGCCGTCAAGACCCGTTGCGGCGTCAAAGTGTTCAACTCGGACTACCTGGGCGTCCGGATGCTGCTGGAGCGGCTGACGGAAGGAATGCCGGACAAGAAGACCGATGAAACCAGCGGCAGACGGGAGGAGGACACCGGCAGCGGACCGCTCCGCGTGCTGGTCGTGGGGTACGGCGGGGCCGGAAAGGCGGCGGCCGCCGCTGCCCGGGATATGGGCCTGGAGACGACGGTCTGCAACCGCAGCGACCACGGGCTGGCCTCCATCCGCCCCCTGTCTGAAATCCCGGCAAGCGGGGCCGACATCGTACTTTACACCCTGCCGATGCTCATCCCTGAAATGGAAGCGTATTTTGCCCGCATCCGGAAAGGAGACCTCCCCTGTCCGCGACTGCTCATCGAGGCCAATTATCGCGATCCGGTATTTTCCCCGGCATTCCCCGACATCGCTCCCCTTCCCCCCTCTTCAGATGGCAATAACCTCCCTCTGCCGGAAGGCTGCCGTTATATCCCGGGAGAAGACTGGCTGCTGGCGCAGGCCGTCACCGGTTACGAGATTCTTACCGGCGTCAGGCCGGAGCTGTAACGGCCTATACGCGTTCGGCTTCAGGAAAGAAAAATTAGGAAAATCCCGATATTATAGGTATATTTGTCAGTCCGTGCCGGATAGCCGGCGCCGCTTTTTAACGCATTGTATAAACGTCAATCACGATGGCACTTAACAAAGTTATGCTGATCGGTAACGTGGGAAAGAAACCGGAAATCCGTTACCTTGAGAGCCAGGGCGGCGCCAATCCCGCCCCCAAAGTGGCAACCTTCACGCTCGCCACGACAGAACGCTTCCGCGACCGGAGCGGAGAAATCCGTGAAAATACGGAATGGCACAACATCGTCGCCTGGCGGCAACTGGCCGACCTCGCAGAGAACTACATCGGCACAGGCACGCAGATTTATGTCGAAGGACGCCTGCGAAGCCGCAGCTGGGACGGACAGGACGGCCAGAAGCACTACATCACCGAAATCGTCGCCGACAGCATCCAGCTGCTCGGCAAGAAAAGCGACAATCCCGCCGGCAACGGCAACCCGGCCCAGCCTCAATACAGCGCCCAAGGATATCAGCAACAGCCGCAGCAAGCCCGACAGGCGCAACAGCCCCGCGCCAACATCCATGTCGGCGTAGGTGTAAGCCCGGCTCCCGCCGCCCCGGCCTCTTCCGAAGACGACACGGACGACCTCCCCTTCTAAGACCAGTTTTCCGACCTGTTAACAAACGACAAGAATGACACTTTTGAGAGATTCCAAGAAGACCCGGTGGATGATGCTGCTCGCGGTCTCTTTTCTGATGTTCTCCGCCTATATTTGCAGCGACAATATTTTTTCCGTGGAGAAAACCCTCACCGCTCCTGCGCAGGATGCCGGTTATGAGATTACGGAAGTCGAGTACGGCAATCTGGCGGGCGCCTATTCCATTTTCAACGTCTATCTCCTGATGCTGATATTCGGCGGCCTGATTCTGGACAAGATGGGCATCCGCTTCACCGGCATCGCCAGCAGCCTGCTGATGGTCGCCGGCATCGCCATCACCTGCGCCTCCTTCTTCACGCTACGGGAGACCCTGGACGCAGGAAGCGCCATCGGGACCGTCAATTTCCTGGGAGACCGATTGCGGACACCGGTATTCTGGGCCGTTATGGGCATCGGCATCTATGGCGTCGGCGCGGAAATCGCCGGCATCACCGTGACGAAAGTCATCGCCAAATGGTTCCTGGGCTATGAACTCGCCCTGGCGATGGGACTCCAGCTGGCCCTGGCCAGGATGGGCACGGGACTGGCCTATGGCGTCACTCCCATCATCGTCAAAAGCACGGGCGGCAACGTCGGGCTGGCCGTCCTCATCGGACTGGTGATGCTGACGCTGGGCTTCGCCGCTTTCGTTATCTACACCGTCTTCGACAAGAAACTGGACCGGCAGCTCAAGGAAGCCGGCAGTCAGGAAGAAAGCCCCTCCGCCGAGGAGGAATTCCATTTCAAGGATGTCCTGGAAGTCATCAAGAACCCGGCTTTCTGGATGATTGCCTTCCTCTGCCTGCTCTTCTACGCCGCCGTCAATCCCTTCCTTAAATACTCTACCGGTATGATGGTGGACAAGTTCGGTATGGACCAGAGCCTGGCCGGACTCTTCCCGATGATTCTCCCGATGGGCTGCATCGTCCTCACTCCCCTCTTCG
>CADBLM010000192.1 GCA_902795445.1 uncultured Bacteroidia bacterium | reverse complement strand
CTCGACATCCACATCGGCGACTGGGTCTATGTGGAAAAAGGCGGGGAAATCATCCCGAAAATCACGGCCGTCGAGCCTTCCAAACGCCCTTCGGATGCCGTCAAGCCCCAGTTTCCGTCTGTCTGTCCCATTTGCGGGACGCCGCTCGTGAAAGACGAAGGTCAGGCAAAACTCTTCTGTCCCAACAAGGACCACTGCCCGCCCCAGATCAAGGGGACGCTCGTCAATTTCCTCAGCCGCAAGGCGATGAACGTCTTCGCCGGAGAGGCCAACATCGAACAGCTCTACAATATGGGCTATGTCCGCAATGTGGCCGACCTGTACGACCTCACGGAGAATCAGCTTCTCCAGCTGGAAGGATGGAAACACCGGATGGCCCAGCGTTTCCTTGAGAGCCTGAACGAATCCGTGCGGACGACACCTTTCGAGCGCGTCCTCTATGCCATCGGCATCCGGTTTGTCGGCGAACAGACGGCCAAGACCCTCGCCCGGCATTTCAAGAGTATGGACGCGCTGATGGCCGCTTCGCGGGAAGAGCTGCTGGAGGTGGAAGACGTGGGCGAGGTCATTGCCGACAGCATCCTGGCCTGGTTCGCGGATCCGTCCAACCGCGACATCATCGAAC
This sequence comes from uncultured Bacteroidia bacterium, assembly GCA_902795445.1. Lineage (GTDB taxonomy): Bacteria > Bacteroidota > Bacteroidia > Bacteroidales > UBA932 > Cryptobacteroides. The sequence continues at coordinate 8,176 of CADBLM010000192.1, read as the reverse complement.
GGCTGAGACGGCAGGGGCTGCAAATGGAAATCGGCGCCGCCGCTCAGGAACATTCTGACGCCCTGGCGGGAAAAACCGTCGTCATCAGCGGGACCTACAGCATTTCCCGTGACGAAATGAAGGCGCTGATAGAAAAGCACGGCGGCAAAATCTCGTCCTCCGTCAGCGCCCGGACCTCCTTCCTGCTGGCCGGCGAGAAACCGGGGCCCGAAAAGGTCAAAAAGGCGGAAAGTCTTGGCGTGGAAATTGTAAATGAAGCGCGGCTGCGCGAGATGCTCGGGGGCAACGACGCAACTGAGCCGGCCGCCGGAACGGCTGAAGGAAAAGAGGCGGAAGGAATCCAACTTAGTTTGTTTTAGCACAGATGGAAGCATTTACCGAGGAAGACATAGAACTGATTGAACGGGAGCACCGGTCCCTGATGGAGGCGGCGAAGAAACGCTGCGCCAACGAGTGGGAACTGGAACAGGTGCAAAAAGCCTTCGAGTACGCCGCCAATGCCCACAAGGGGATGCGCAGGCGTTCCGGCGAGCCCTTCATCCTGCATCCGATTGCCGTGGCCCAAATCGTGGTGAGCGGCATCAGCCTCGGATACAAATCCATCTGTGCGGCCCTGCTGCACGATGTCGTGGAAGATACGGAATATACCGTGGAGGACGTCCGACGCAATTTCGGGGACAAAATCGCCTCGCTGGTGGACGGGCTCAACCAGATTCGGACCGTCCTGGACCAGGAAGACAAGGCGAAAGAACGCAGCACCCAGGCCGAGAGTTTCAAGAGGATTCTCCTGACGCTCAACGACGATGTCCGCGTGGTGCTCATCAAGATGGCGGACCGCCTGCAGAACTGCCGGACCCTCGACTCCGTTTCCGAGTACAAGCGGGAGAAAATCCTGTCGGAGACGATGTTCATTTTCATCCCCCTCGCCCATCGCCTGGGCCTGTATGAAATCAAATCCGAACTGGAAAACATCTGGCTCAAATACAAGGAACCGGAAGCCTATGCGAGCATCGCCCGCGCCGTCGAGGAGAAGATGGAGAAGGCCAAGGAGGAAATCGACCGTTTCGTCGCTCCCATCCAGGAGGCGCTGGAAAAGGCCGGCCTGCATTTCATCGTCAAGCGACGCGTCAAGTCGCCCTACTCCTGCTGGCGCAAGATGAACACCAAGGACGTCTCCTTCGATGAAATCTATGACATCTACGCCATCCGCATCATCTTCGACGAGCATTGTCCCGACATCGACGCCGAACGCGAACTGTGCTACAAGATATTCACCACCATCACCGGAATGTACCGCTACAAGCCGGACCGGACCCGCGACTGGATCAGAAGTCCCAAGAACAACGGCTACGAGGCCCTGCACTGTACGGTGATGAGCAACAGCGGGAACTGGATTGAAGTGCAGATCCGTTCCCGGAGGATGGACGAGATTGCCGAAAAAGGTATCGCCGCCCACTGGGCCTACAAGAAAGAAGGTTTCGTCGCCAACGAAGACAACGAGACGGACCGCTGGCTGCTGAAAATCCAGGGTATCCTCGCCGACCCGGACGTATCCTCGCTGGACCTGCTGGACATCGTGCACGAGGACCTCGTGAACACCGAGATTTACGTTTTCACCCCACAGGGAGACCAGAAGGCCATCCGCAAAGGGGCGACCGCCTTGGATTTCGCCTACTCGATCCATTCGGAAATCGGCCGCAAGGCCATAGCCGCCAAGGTGAATATGCGCCTGGTACCCCTCAGCCACGTACTCCGTTCCGGCGACCAGGTGGAAATCCTGACGACATCCAGCGGGCAGCCCAGGAAGGAGTGGCTCGATTTCGTCAAGACCAAGCGGGCCAGGGAGGACATACAGAATTTCTTCAAGGAAGATACGGACGGGACGAATGGAGAAACGCCTTCGTTCTGCTTGAGTTTTTCCGGTATCGAGCGTCCCGGCATTTTCGCCGATATTTTCCGGACCCTCTCCGGACTGCCCGGACTCGACCTTTCCCGTTTTACCCTGACGACAGCCTCGGGCCTCTTCCAGGCCTGTATCGTGTGTAAGGATGAGTCCCTGCCGGAAAAACTGGCCGTTCAGCTCAAGAAAATCGACGGCATCGATAAAGTAACCCGCAACCTTTCCGGCGTATGAGAAAGCATTTCGACACGCTCGCACTCGCCCTTTCCGTAGGTATGACCCTCGGAGCGATGATGTTCGCTCCTTCTTGCGCCAATACCACGACACCCCCCAGCGGCGGGGCCAAGGACACGATTCCGCCGGTCGTCACCAAGGTTTCTCCCCTGCCCGGTTCGACCAACGTCGCCCGCAAAGGGACCCGCCTGAGCGTGACCTTCAACGAATATGTCGTCGTCAAGGAAAGCAAGAACATTTATCTTTCCCCGCCCCTGGAGAAAAAGCCCCAGTACAAAATCCGCGAAAAGAGCCTCGTCGTCTCCTTCGAGGGGGAACTCGACTCGGCCAAGACCTATGTGCTGGACCTGACCGGAGCCATCGCCGACAACAACGAAGGCAATATGTTCCCCGGGTTCACGCTGGTCTTTTCCACGGGCGAGCGCATCGATTCGATGCTCCTGAGCGGCACGGTCCGCGACTGCAACACGCTGCTGCCGGTCGAAGGCGCGACGGTGATGCTCTACAAGGACCATTCCGACTCCGCCCTCTTCAAGCACCGTCCGGATGCGGCCGCCAAGACGGATGCGTGGGGCTATTTCTCCCTGCGCAACATCCAGGACACCCTCTATCGGATGTACGCCATCCTGGACAACGGCGGCAACAATCTGTATGACCCGGACAACGACAAGGTCGCCTTCATCGACGGGCTCGTCCGTCCTGTCGTCAAGGTCGCGGATTCCCTCCCCCAACTGCAAAAATACGACCTCAAAGATACCCTCGCCTGTCTCGCCCGCCCGTCGGAGCACGAGTTGCTCCTCTTCAAGGAGACTTCCGCCAAGCAGATGATTGTCAATAAGGAACGTGTCGGCGACAGAACGGCGTACATCACCTTTATGGCCCCTGACGCCCGTATCGACTCCATCTGGTTCAAAGGGATTTCCCACAAGAAACTCATCCGCCAGTTCAATATGCAGCGTGACAGCCTGGAACTGTGGATCAACGACCCCAAGCCCCAGCCGGACACGCTCTACCTCAATGTCGATTACTGGAAAACCGATACCACCGGCACCTTGGTCAAGACCCTTGAGACCATCAGGCTGCCCCGTCCCAAAGGCAAGGGCAACACCAAGACACGAGGCAAGAAGGACATCAAGAAAGAGGATACGACCTGCGTGTTTACGGTGGATGCCAAACCGGAATACATCGAGCAGAACGGCTTTGTCATCGAATTCAAATATCCCGTCGTAGAGAACGGATGGGACTCGGTCCGCCTCGAAGCGGTCAACCCCAAGCAGCAGAAAAGCCGGATGAAATATCACCTGGAAAAAGACCCGCTCAACCTGCGGAAATTCACGCTCAGGCCCTCCGGGAAGTTTCAGGAAGGCTGGGAGTACATCCTCAAAATGCCCCACCGCAAGTTCAAGGACATCAACGGGTTCTACAACGACAGCCTGAACGTCAAAGTCTCCCTGCCCAAGGACGAAAAGGCCAGCAGCCTCAATCTCAACATCAAGGGAACGTCCGGAAAGACCTACATCGTCGATCTGATGGGAGAGAAAATGGACAAGGTGCTTCGCAGTTATACGGTGACGGCAGACGGGACGATTCCCTTCCCTTACCTCAAGGCCGGCAGCTACTGCATCCGCATCACCGAGGATGCCAACCAAAACGGCTTGATTGACACCGGATGCCTGCTGGAGCGCCGTCAACCGGAAAAAGTACGCCTCTATCAATTGGCCGGAGGCAGTACGTCCATCAAGGTCGAAGAAAAGACGGACATCGACCAGGATGTCGATTTGAATCAATTGTTCAGCGAACAAAGTAAATATGAAAAGAAAGATACGCTTGCTGTTGCTGTCCCTGACAGTGCTGCTGTCGGCCGTTAAGGGGCTTGCCCAACCGGCGGACAGCACGGCTGCACCCTCCAAGGTGCAGTACAGCGGACTGTATCTCGATACGGTGAAAATCAACAAGCCCAAGGCCATCAACGACTATATGATGATCGGCGTACAGTACGGTTACTCGATGTGCCGCGTCTCGTGGAATCCGCAGAAGAAGCAGGAAAGCAAATTCCTTCCGGTCAATGTCGGCGTGCTCTTCACGCATTACGGCAAGATGTTCAACTATATGCCCTATTTCGGATATCAGATCGGGGCGTTTTACACGCAGGAAGGCTTCGTCCTCCAGCAGAACAGCAACGGGAGCGTCGCCGTCAAGGACAGCAAGACCAAAGAGTCGGAGGCCGTCATCACAAATATCGAGGTCCCCTTTATGGCTCATTTTCACGTTGATTTCTGGAAACTGAAAATGATGGCCAACCTCGGCCTGTATGCCGGATACCGTCTGAGCATCCAGCGCGGCGGCCCTTATTATACGATGTCGGATTACGAGACGGACGAGTTTGCCAAGACCTACCGAAACCGCTTTACGGATTATGAGCGCCGCTTCGACTACGGCATCAAGGGCGGTCTCGGCGTGGGCATCGTCCTGGACCCGATAGAAATCCATTTGGGCGCCGACATCAAGTACTCGATGTCGTCTCTGTACGCGCCCAATTACAACAGTCCGTATTATTATCGTTTCGCCTATCCCTACAATTTCATCTTCTACGTGGGCATCCACTATCAGTTGACCCGCCGTCAGGGGCGTACCAACCGGGAATTGCGGGAAGAAGCGATACGAAGAGTTGAAATGGGAAAATGAAAAGCGCTGAAACCCTTATCAGACGCCCGCTTGGCGGCTATCTGACACTCGGCGGCAACCGTCCTGCGCTCGTGCAGACAATGTGCAACACGCATACATCGGATGTGGAGGCCTCCGTCGCCCAATGTCTGGAACTGGCTTCCGCCGGCGCGGAAATGATTCGTCTGACCGTACCCGCTCCCTCGGATGTCACCGCCCTGGCGACCATCCGCCGGCGGCTCGTTGAAGCCGGATGCAATGTTCCGCTGGTCGCGGACGTCCATTTTTCATCCGACATTGCCATTGAAGCGGCCAAGGTCGTGGAAAAGGTCCGCATCAATCCCGGCAATTTCCATCCGGATTTCGAGAAGGCCCGCGAGCAGCTCGCCCGCCTGATTGGGGTCTGCCGGGAATATGACACCGCTTTACGCATCGGGCTCAATCACGGCTCTCTCGGCAAGCGGATTACGGAACGTTACGGCAATACGCCTGCCGGTATGAAAGAAGCCGCTATGGAGTGGCTGCGGATGTGCCGGGAACTGGATTTCGACCGGGTGGTCGTCTCCCTGAAGGCCAGCAACACCCGCGTAATGACAGATGCCTACCGTCTGTTGCGGGATGCGATGGAGACGGAAGATATGCATTATCCCCTGCACCTCGGCGTGACGGAGGCAGGTAACGGCCTCTCCGGCCGCATCAAATCCTGCGTGGCCATTTCCACGCTGCTCGAAGAAGGCATCGGCGACACCATCCGCGTCTCCCTGACGGAAAATCCGGCGGCGGAACTTCCGGTGGCCCGTTATCTATCGGAGCGTTATGCCGGACGGAAAAAATCCGCGCTGCGGGATTGTCAGACGCGGGACGGCATTGCCACAGCACGCTACGAGGGACTCCGGCCGGATGCATCCCAGGCCTTTGACGGGGTGTCCGCCCCGGAGGCCGCCCTGATGCTCGATGCGGCCTGCGATTTCGGAAAAGCCCTCTTCGACCGCAGACTGGACGAAGTGAAGCTGGACTGCGAAGAAGTGCCGGCAGCCTTCTGCCGCCTGCTGGAGGACGAACTGCTGCAAGCCTGCCGCAGACGCTTCTACAAACCGGAATATGTGGCCTGCCCCGGCTGCGGACGGACGATGTACAATCTGGAAGCGACATTCAACGAGGTTCAGCGCCGCACCGCCCACCTCAAGGGGATGGTCATTGCGGTGATGGGCTGTATCGTCAACGGCCCCGGGGAAATGGCGGATGCCGACTGGGGATATGTGGGCGAAGGAGGCGGCAAAGTGTCCATCTACAAAGGTAAGGAAGCCGTCCGCCGGCACGTACCGGAAAAGGAGGCCATAGACCTCCTTCTGCAATTGATCAGTTCCGAGTAAGCGGCTTCAGACGAAAAGATTGAAGCAGGACAGGTAAATCACGGCCGCGGGGATGGCGAAGAGCGCGCTGTCGAAGCGGTCCAGGAAACCACCGTGCCCCGGAATGATGTTGCCGCTGTCCTTGACTTCGTAGTGGCGCTTCCATTGCGATTCGAACAAATCCCCATAGACGCCGAAGACATCCATAATGGCGCCCAGGGCGAGGGCGTGGTACCAAGGAATCTCCAGCCAGCCGGCGACGGACACCAGCCAGGCCGCCAGGACGGAGGAGCAGAACCCGCCGATGGCGCCGATCCACGATTTTTTGGGAGAGATGGCCGGGAAGAGTTTCTTGCCGTATTTCTGCCCCAGCGCCATTCCGAAGCAATAGGCGCCCACGTCCGAAGCCCAAACGATGATGAAGAAGGACAGCAGGGTGAGCCCGCGGAAAACCCCGCCCTGAAAGGCGGCGAAATTGGTCAGGGTCAACGGAAACGCAATGTAGAGGATGCCCGTGTACAGATTGGCGAATTCTCCGAAACTGGCGCGGTCCTTGGTGTAGAGCGAGCCGATCATCACGAGCAGCACAGGGATGAAGGCCAGGCCGAGCACCCTCCCCTCCCAGCCGTACGCCCTGACGCCGAAGGCCAGTAAAAAGAGGAAGACGGATGATATGATTGCCCAGGAACGGGAAATGCCGTAACGGTCTTTCATCGTCATCTGATAAAATTCGATCATACAGATAATCAGAATCAGCAGCATCAGCGCTGCGAAACTGTACTGGTTCCATAGGAGGCCGCCGATCATCACGGCCAGGAAGACGATGCCGGACAGCGTCCGTCTGATCAGGGAATTCATTGTTCTTGGGATTGGGTGGGTACGTCTTCAGCAGGCTTGGAGCCAGCCTTGGGACCGAAAATCTTTTCTACATCTTCCGCAAAGATGACTTCACGTTCTATCAGCAGTCGGGCGAGTTGCAGGAAACCGTCCTTGTGCTCCGTCAGGATCTGATACGTCTTGTCGTGCACGGACTGAATCAGGGCTTTCACCTCCTCATCGATCAGCCGGGCGGTCTGCTCGCTGTACGGATTGGTCAGTTCATAGCCCCGGGAACCCGTACTGTCATAATAGGAAAGGGTTCCTACCTTCTCGCTCATACCGTAGTATTTCACCATCGAGGTGGCCATCGCCGTCAGGCGCTCCAGGTCGTTCAGAGCCCCCGTGGAGGGCTGTCCGTTGACGATTTCCTCCGCCACGCGGCCGCCGATGAGCGAACACATCTCGTCCATCATCTGGTCCCGGGTGACCAGGACGCGCTCCTCGGGCAGGTACCAGGCGGCGCCGAGCGCCTGACCGCGGGGAACGATGGTGACCTTGAAGAGCGGCTGGGCGTTGGGCAGCAGCCAGCTGACCGTCGCGTGCCCCGCTTCGTGATGGGCGATGGAACGTTTTTCCGCGTCGGTAATGATCTTGTTCTTGCGTTCCAGTCCGCCGATGATGCGGTCCACCGCCTCGGTGAAGGATTGTTTGTCAACAGCCGTCTTGTTGTTGCGGGCGGCATTGAGCGCCGCTTCATTGCAGACGTTGGCGATATCCGCTCCGGAAAATCCCGGGGTATGCTTGGCGATGAAGTCCAGGTCGAAATCAGCCGCAAGTTTGATGTTGCGCAGATGGACCGTGAAAATCTCCTTGCGCTCGTTCAGGTCCGGCAGGTCCACGTGAATCTGACGGTCGAAGCGGCCGGCACGCATCAGCGCCTTGTCCAGGATATCCGCCCGGTTGGTGGCTGCCAGAATGATGACGCCGCTGTTGGAGTCGAAGCCGTCCATTTCGGTCAGCAACTGGTTCAGTGTGTTCTCCCGTTCGTCGTTGGAGGTAAATCCGGCATTCTTGCCCCTGGCACGTCCTACCGCATCGATTTCGTCGATAAAGACAATGCAGGGCGCCTTTTCCTTGGCCTGGCGGAACAGGTCGCGCACGCGGGATGCGCCCACGCCGACGAACATTTCCACGAAGTCAGAACCGG
>CADBLM010000191.1 GCA_902795445.1 uncultured Bacteroidia bacterium | reverse complement strand
TATGGGATTTATGGTATTGGATGCCTGGGCAAAGGCATCCGATACTTTTTTTACGGTCGGAAAACTGGGCAGCACGGCCCAGGTCAGCTTCCGGGGACGCAAAATCACCCTGCTCAAGCCTTCGACCTATATGAACCTCAGCGGCAAGGCCGTACGATACTGGATGCAGGAACTGAATATTCCGGCGGAACGCCTCGTGGTCGTCTGCGACGACCTGAATCTGCCCTTCGGGACCACCCGGATGCGGCGGGGCGGAAGCGACGGCGGGCACAACGGGTTGAAGAATATCGCCCAGTTGCTCGGTACGACCGAATACGCCCGTATCCGGATGGGCATCGGGAATGATTTCCAACGGGGCGGACAGATAGATTTCGTGCTGGGCGAGCTGAGTCCGGAAGAGTTGGAAGCCGTTCCCTTCCTGGCGGCAAAGGTCATCAAAGGTATTGAGACTTTTAGTTTTGCCGGAATAGACAAAGCGATGAATATCGTCAATGTGGCGTCAAAAGCCGGGGAAAACGCTTGATTTTTTGACTTTTTTTGAAAAAATGGCCAAAAAAATTTGTTTTTATTGTGATATTCACTAAATTGCAGCGATTTTTGATGAACACAGTTGTTTAACCCTATAAATGTTAAAAAAATGAAAGAACTTGTTGAAAAGATCAAAGCTGAGATCGAAGAGTTTGCGACCAACGCTGAGGCTCAGGTCGTTAAAGGAAACAAAGCTGCCGGTGCCCGTGCCCGCAAAGCCGCTCTGAACCTGATGAAGGATCTCAAAGATTTCCGCAAAGTTTCCGTCGAGGCTTCCAAATAAGTCCCCGCTCTTTGCAGCAAGAAAGGGGTTGACCGAAAGGCCAATCCCTTTTTTCATTGCCTGATTCAAAGAATTCTACAGTGCCTCTATCGGCAGGCACAGTCCGATTTTCTGCGCGGAGCCCCAGAAATAACAGAGTCCGTTCTTGATTTTGAGCAGCTCCAAAGAAACATTTTTCAAACTGCCCACATTGTTGGAAGTCGTCCATTCCAAATTCGCATTGAAACGGGTCCCCTCCGTCAGGACAGCCCCCTGGCAGTCCATTTTGAACCAGCCCTTCATCTCGTCGTCAAACATCCTGTACACACCGGAAGCGGCCTGCCAGGACCATTGGCAGGTATTCTCCTTATAAACAAACAAATCCTCTCCCCCACGCACCATATAGATGCCGTCCCGCTGGAGCATTGCCTCTTTGGCGGCGGCTTCATCCGTACGGTTACAAGCCGTCAGGAACAGGGCCGGGAGGGTCAACATCAGATAGAACAAGCGCTTCATCGCACAACGATATTTTTATGGACCGAGATGCGGCTGCCATCCTCGTAATGGACGACCGCCTTGAGACGTCCGGATTTTCCGGGTGTAAAATATCCGCTTGCGTCCACACTGACCGCAACGCCATCAAAGAACCACTCGACTTCCAGGGCGTCCAACGCATTGAAAAGGCGCAGGGGGAAGGCGGATGCTTCCGTAAAACTGCCATCCTCATTGCGGGCGACATCCTTCAGGCAGATATAGGGAGAACCATCCCCGCCGGCCGTCCGCTTCATCGTCAGCGCCTTCAATACGGTCTTTTTCCCATCCACACCATTCAGACGGGTATTCATTTCGATGGTGTAGGTGGTAAGCGGCAGCAACTTATCCATCACGATGACATATTTGCCCGGGGCATAGGGAAGGACTTCCTGCGTCATCCGGTTGTAGTCGGAGGAGCGCCAGCTGACGACGGTAGGAACCTCCGTCCCGGCGGGAAGCGTCCAGGACAGGATGATACAATCCTGCAATTTCAGCAGCCGGCAGTTTTTCTCTATGACGACAGGGGGAACTTCGCTTCGGACCAGATTGAAGGCGATGTTGCTCCCCTCGAAGCGGATGTCGGTCAGGGCATATTCGGAAGGCTGGCCACTCCGGTAAACAAAGCCATTGGCCGAAGAGAAGGAAGTCGCTCCCTCCGGGAAAAATACCCGGGGCAAATTGGAGACGAATCCGTTCGATATATACTGGTTGTAGGACACGCTCGTCGGCAGGGAGGCATCGGCCGGAACGAGACAGGCGCACTGACAGTCGGGGTTGGCGTTGACCGAGTTGTAATACCACCTTTCGAGGGCGGTCACCTGTTTGTTGTAAGGAGCTTCCAGAACGCCGGCATCATTGTCCGACTGGTCGAAATGATAAACGAGCAGACCTGTTCCTCCGATATCGCTGTCCCAGCTGCTGTTGTCGCGGCACTCGAAGAGGAAGTACTCATATTCCGTATCCGTCGGAAGGAAATAGGGAACGCCGCCCTTGGAAAGAGGCACAAGCACATTTTTCCCTTCCGTCAGCATTTGCGGCCCCGCAAAATAATCCGACAGCAGGATGCGGTCGATGACATTATAATAAGGCGGAATGTTTCCCTTCGAGTTCATATTGCCGCCGTCCATCAGGGCCGTCTTCTTCCAGCACCCCAGTGCGCAGTCCTTGTTTTGGGAGCCGCCGTAATCCGTATCATACAAGTCAACCAGACCGAGGGTATGGCTGAATTCGTGGCAGAACGTACCGATGCCGGTCATTGAAATCTGCGTTCTCGAAACGGTCTGCAATTCGGACGAACAGGCATAGCGGTCCAGGGTTTTTCCGTCCAGCGTGACCGTCAGTCCGGCACCTTGTTTCACATACCAGGCGTGGGGCCAGACGGCATCGTCTCCTCCGCCGTCCGCCTCATTGCGGCCCGCGTAGAAGACGAATACGAAATCAACCGCGCCGTCTCCGTCCTGGTCGTACTGTGAAAAATCCACTTCGCTGTCGGCCTGCTGGCAGGCATCCGCAATCATCTGGGGCGGGTTGACGTCCTGACCGTCAGAGCCGTTGGCTCCGTAATATTTCTGCTTCTGAGGCAAAGTTACAGGTCCCACGACGTCGAAGGTAAAGCGCAGACGGTCGCCGAACTGACTTTTGAAATAATCCTGCGCGCAACCGACGGCCCCGCCGGCGGAATACCTTTCCTGATTGAGCAGATTGGAAAAATCATTGTGCGCCGAACTTGACCGGAAAGCGACATCTTTGAAAGCGGCCAGGATGACCAGGCCCCGGATATGCGTGGGGACCTCTTCCGCCACGTCGGCCCGCGTGCGGACGGCGGGCTGGGTCAACGAGCGGCGTGCGTGCTTGACCACGGGGCCGGGACGCGACAGCCGGTTTTCCCGGCCTTTTTCCCGCAGGGATGGCGGGATTTCGGTCAAAACGGGCACGACGGCGGAACCGCTCCGGCCGACGACGGCAGACGTCGGGACCAGCCTGTCTCCGTCCGAAACGGCATAACACCACCAGCCCTCCCCATCCTGGACGATGAGGCGGCCTTCTTCCGTGGCGGCATAATGGAAAAACTCATCTCCGCACATCACCCCCGGAAAACGGGAGCCGTCCGGCTGCTGGAAGACCGCCTGCCCGGGGGCGGGACGGGCCACCAGCCCTGTCGAAAAGAGGATGACGAACAGAAGGGAAAGAAGAATATAATGTTTCTTAATCTGCACGGGTCGGGTCCATAGTACCTTGCAAAAGTAGTGAAAAGCCGCGATAAAAACAACAAGGGAACGCCGAACTTCACAGCTTCGCGTTCCCTTTTTAGCGTGTACTAAAACCTAAACCGATTATATGATGCAGGTTTCAGCCGATATGTTGCATTCTTTCAGAAAGAAAGGGCAATCTGGATGAAATCGTCGGCCTTGAGGGCGGCGCCGCCGATCAGACCGCCGTCGATGTCGGGCTGGGCAAACAGCTCCTTGGCGTTGGAAGGCTTGCAGCTGCCGCCATAGAGGATGGTCATATCGTCAGCCACGCCGGCGCCGAACTTGTCGGCGACCACCTTGCGGATGAAGGCGTGGATTTCCTCGGCCTGCTCCGCCGTAGCAGTCTTGCCGGTACCGATGGCCCAGACGGGCTCGTAGGCGATGACGATATTCTTCATATCCTCTGCGGTAAACTGATACAGGACGCTCTCGGTCTGGGTCTTACAGACATCGAAATGCTTGCCGGCCTCGCGCTCTTCGAGGTTTTCACCGACGCAGAGAATCACCTTCAGGCCGTTAGCGAGGGCGATCCGGGTCTTCTCGACCAGCTTGGCGTCGGTCTCGCCATAGTACTGACGGCGCTCGGAGTGGCCGAGGATGGTGTACTCGCAACCGGCGGAGACCAGCATATTGGCGGCCACTTCACCAGTATAGGCACCTTTCTCCTTGTCGGCGCAGTTCTCGGCGGAAAGGCTGACGGCGCTGCCCTTGACGACCTCGGCGACCGGGCAGAGGTGGGTGTAAGGGGTGGCGATGATCAGTTTGACATCGGCGGGCACTTCGGTGCTTTTGGCGACCACGGCCTTGGCCAGTTCGACTCCTTCAGGAACGGTGGTGTTCATTTTCCAGTTTCCTGCGACAATGTTCTTTCTCATATTACGATAGTTTTATGTTTGAATTTTCGTTTTAAAATCTTGCAAAGATACCTATTTTTTTTGGTTTCGCGGATTAAAATTCACATCTTTGCACTTGCTTTTTGAAACACGAACCACTGTATATATTATTAAGGTATCTAAAGATGAAGAATTTTGTTGAAGAGCTCAAATGGAGAGGGATGATCCAGGACATCATGCCCGGGACGGAGGAGAAACTGATGGAAGGCCCGCAGGCGGCGTATGTCGGCATCGACCCGACCGCCGACTCCCTGCACATCGGCCATATGGTGAGCATTATGATACTCAAACATTTCCAGCGGTGCGGCCACAAGCCCATCGCCCTGGTCGGCGGTGCCACCGGAATGATCGGCGATCCCTCGATGAAGTCCCAGGAGCGCAACCTGCTGGACGAAGCCACGCTCAATCACAATGTCGCCGGCATCAAGGCCCAGCTCAGCCGTTTCCTGGATTTCGATTCGGACGCTCCCAACCGGGCGGAACTGGTCAACAACTACGAGTGGATGAAGGACTACAGTTTCCTGAATTTCATCCGCGACATCGGCAAGCACATCAC
>CADBLM010000190.1 GCA_902795445.1 uncultured Bacteroidia bacterium | reverse complement strand
GAAGTTGCGCAGGGAGACATTGACACGGTTCTCGGCCAGGGAATGCGGGTCGATGTTGGTCAGGCGGGCCTTCTCCTCGTCGGTGATGTTCTGGGCCCAGACGGTGGCATAGCCGATGTAGAAGCGCTGGGCGGGCGTAAAGCCGTCGATGAGGCCGACATTCTTGCCGGCGATGGCGTTCTGCATCGCGGTGTAGGCGAAACTCAGGCCGCCGTGGTCGCCGATGTTCTCTCCAAGGGTAAACTGTCCGTTGGCGTGCAGGCCCGGGAGGATTTCCACTGCGTCGAACTGGGCGACGAGCGCCTGCCCCTTGGCGCGGAACTTGGCGTCGTCCTCGTCCGTCCACCAGTTCACCATATTGCCGTCCTTGTCGAAGAGGCGGCCCTGGTCGTCGAAGCCGTGGCTCATTTCGTGGCCGATGACCACGCCGATGGCCCCGTAGTTGACGGCCTCGTCCGCATCCGGATTGAAGAAAGGCGGCTGGAGGATGGCGGCCGGAAAGCAGATTTCGTTGGTCGTCGGATTGTAGTAGGCGTTGACGGTCTGCGGAGTCATTCCCCATTCTGTCTTGTCGGTGGGTTTGCCCAGTTTGGAGAGATTGTCCGCCACATACCAGGCGCCGGCAGCGCGAAGGTTCTCATAATAAGGTTTGGCCGCATCGACTTCCAGCGTGGAATAGTCTTTCCACTTGTCGGGATAGCCGATTTTGATGATGAAATTGTCCAGTTTCTCGTGGGCGCGTACCTTGGTGGAATCGCTCATCCAGTCGAGCTCGTCGATATGCTGTCCGAGGGCAATCTGAAGGTTCTTCACGAGAGCCAGCATCTGCTTCTTGGAAGAAGCGGGGAAATATTTCTCGACATACATCCGACCGACGGCTTCGCCGAGGATGCCGTTGGGGACGGCCATCGCCCGCTTCCAGCGGGGTTTGGGCTCTTGAATACCGGAAAGCTGGCGGGAGAAGAACTCGAAACTGGCATTGTAAAAGTCGTCGTTCAACGCTCCGCAGGCACCGCTCACCAGTTGGGCCAGGACATAATCCTTGAGTTGGCGGAGGTCGGCCTTGGCGAACTGGGCGGCGAAGGCCTTGAAGAAGGACGGTTCGGCCACGATGAGGGCGTCCTGCTCGGGGATGCCGCGCTCCGCGAAATAGCCGGCGAAATCAAAACCGGGGAAAGCCTCGGCGAGTTGGGCGGTGGAATAGGGGTTGTACTGGGCGGCGATGTCGCGTTCCTGCTCCCGCGTCCAGGAGACTTCCGCCAGGGCGTCTTCCACGGCGAGGGCATTGTCGGCCGCTTCCTGCGCCCGCCCGCAGCCGGAGAGTTCCAGCACACGGGCGAGGAACTGGCGGTAGCCCTCGTGGATTTCCTTGTTTTCTTTCTTTACATAATAGTCACGGTCGCCGATGCCCAGACCGCCCTGTCCGAGATAGAGTACCTGACGGTCGCTGTTCTGCAAATCCGCATCCACGAAAGAAGCGAAGAAAGAACTTTCGGAAGCGTTGTGCAGACGGCCGACCAGACGGGCCAGGGAAGCTTTGTCGGAGACGGCCTCCACCTCTTCCACATAGGGTTTGAGCGGAGCCGCGCCCTCCTCGTTGAGCCGGGTGGAATCCAGTCCCTGCTTGTACAGGTCCACGATTTTCTGCTCCACGCTCCCGGGCTTGGTCTTCATCGTCGTCATCGACGCAAAGAGGTCGTTCAGGCGGGTGATATTGGTCTCACGCAACTGGTCGAAAGTACCGAAACGGGCAAATTCCGCCTGGAGCGGATTGTTCTTCTGCCAGCCGGCAGTCGCGTACTTGTAGAAATCCTGTCCCGGCGCAACGGTCGTGTCCAGGTTGGAAAGGTCGATGGCGGGGACCTTTTCCCTGCCTGACTCGCAGGCAAGAGCCATCATCAGAGGAAGCATCATTACTAAGAACTTTTTCATTGCGTTGTATATTATCTTTTGGGAGTACAAAGTTAAGCAAAATTCGCAATGAATTTGCTAACTTTGCAGCCTTTTATGGCCGGTACGAAAGATATCCTCCTGGGAAAAATCCGCGGCGGGATGCCGATGACGGGACGGGAGCAGTTGCAGTTGAGTTTTCTGTTGAGTCTGCCCTCCATCCTGGCCCAGTTGTCCACCATCCTGATGCAATACATCGACGCGGGAATGGTGGGACGGCTCGGTGCGGAGCAGGCGGCCGCCATCGGTCTCGTATCTACGACAAGCTGGATTTTCGGCGGATTCTGCATCGCCACCAGTTCAGGTTTTACCGTACAGGTCGCCCAGCGCATCGGCGCCGGAGATTTTGCCGGAGCCCGCAGCGTGATGCGCAAAGCCTTCCTGAGCCTGCTGCTGTTCAGCGGCTGCCTGGCCCTGCTGGGCGTGGCCATCAGTCCGTCGCTGCCCCGCTGGCTCGGCGGCGATCCGCAGCTGCACGCGGACGCTTCGGCCTATTTTGCCATCCACACGGCCTTCCTGCCGACGATGCAGCTGTGCTATACGGCCGGGGCGATGCTCCAGGCCAGCGGCAATATGAAAGTGCCCAGCCTGCTCAATGTGGCGATGTGCCTGCTGGATGTAGGTTTCAATTATATCTTCATCTACCGGCTCGGAATGGGCGTCAAGGGGGCCGCCGTCGGAACGGGTCTGGCGGAACTCGTGACGGCCGCCGCGATGCTCTGGTTCCTGCTGGTCCGCTCCCCCGAACTCAACCTGCGGCAGGACGGTCAGGCGACGGCGCGGCAGCGGAGTTTCATCCCGGATGAAGATACCTTGCAGACCGCATTCAATATCTGCGGTCCGATGTGGCTGCAGAACCTGATT
>CADBLM010000189.1 GCA_902795445.1 uncultured Bacteroidia bacterium | reverse complement strand
TATTGAGCGCCCGGATGATGTTGAAAATCCGGTCCTCGCTGCGTTCCTTCTTGATGAGGTTGGCCAGGAGTTCGCTGTCGGTGGAGGTGTGCAACAGCACGCCCCGGTTTTCCAGAAATTCCCGGATGCTGTCCCCGTTGATGAGGTTGCCGTCCCCCGCCACGCAGATGTCACCGCCCTTGTGGTGGAAATACAAGGGCTGGACGTTGTCCAGACCGCCCTTGGCGGCGTTGGCATATTGGGTGGTACCCACGCCGATGTGACCCTGCATCCGGTCGAGGCTGCCTTCCTTGAAGATTTCACTGATCAGCCCCTGACCTTTGTGGTGATGGTAGTTGCCTGCTTCGTCAAAGACGGCGATGCCGGCTCCTTCCTGCCCCCTGTGCTGCAAGCCGTGAAGTCCGTAATAAATGACGGAAGACGCCTTCCTGGCGCCATAAACACCGAAAACTCCCATTTTATTCTTTGCTTAAACGATCATATACTTCTTTGTATCCGTCCACGATGTTGCCCAGGTCCTGACGGAAACGGTCCTTGTCAAGTTTCTTGCCGGTCGCCGCGTCCCAGAGCCGGCAACGGTCAGGACTGATTTCGTCGGAAACGATGATGCGTCCGTCGGAGGTGCGGCCGAATTCCATCTTGAAATCAATCAGGTTGATGCCGACCTGCGCAAAACGCTGGAGCAGGATGCGGTTGGTCTCGCGTGCCATCCGGTCGATGACTTTCAGCTCGTCATAACTGGCCAGCCCGAGGGCGACCGCCTGGTCGTCGTTGATGAGCGGATTGTCCAGTTCGTCGGTATTGTAGCGGAAATCCACGATGACGTTGGGACATTTGACCCCCTCGGCGATGTCAAGCCGGCGGGCCAGGGTCCCTGCGAACCAGTTGTGCACCACGACTTCCAGGTTGATCCATTGGATTTTGCGGCACAGCTGTTCCCGTTCGCTCACCAGGTCGATGAAATGGTTTTCAACCCCTTCCTGCGCGAGCAGGGTGAAGAGCAGGGCGGAAATCTTGTTGTTATACGCGCCGATGCCTTTGAAGCGGGCGCGTTTGATGTTGCTGTACGCGGTGGTCACGTCCTTGTACCGGAGAATGACCTTATCGGGATCTTCCGTCGCGTAGATCTGCTTTTCATTGCCATCGTAAAGCAGCTCTTTCTTTGTGTAATCAGTCGTCATCTTATCTTATTTTTGGAAATACTCCACGGCATTGCGGAACAGCGGCTGTTCCAGTTCTTCCTCTATATTCTTGAACACATTGTTTTCATAGCGCTCAGTATGGCCCATCTTGCCCAGAATCTGACCGTCGGGACTGATGATGCCTTCGATGGCGTAGCTGGAGCCGTTGGGGTTGAAAGGCGAACGCATCGTCGGTTCTTCCGTGACGGGATCGACATAGCGGAAAGCGACCTGTCCGTTCTCGAAGAGTTGCCGCGCCAGCTGTTCGCTGACGACGAATCGGCCTTCCCCGTGACTGACCGCAATGGTGTGCAAATCCCCTTCCTTGAAGCCCTTGAGCCAGGGAGAGGCGGTCGTCGCCACGCAGGTCGTCACCATCTGGGAAATGTGGCGGTTGATGTCGTTGCGGAAAAGGGTCGGAGAATCCACGGTGACCGTACCGGTCTTGCCATAGGGCAGCAGGCCGCTCTTGACCAGGGCCTGGAAACCGTTGCAGATGCCCAGAATGAGGCCGCCGCGCTTCAGCAGACCGTCGATGGCCGCCGATACCTTCTCATTGCCGATGACGCTCGCGATGAATTTGCCGCTGCCGTCCGGTTCATCACCGGCAGAAAAGCCGCCGCAGAAAGCCAGGATATGGCACTTTTCTATCATCGTGCACATCTCGTCGATGGAGGAAAGCACGTCTTCCGGGGTCAGGTTGCGGAAGATGGTCGTCACGACTTCGGCCCCGGCCTTGCGGAAGGCTTTGGCCGTGTCGTAATCGCAGTTGGTACCCGGGAAAACGGGCAGATAGGCCAGCGGACGGGCAACGGGCTCCCCTTTGTAGCGCAGGGCCTTCTTTTTCCTTGCAGGGGTGCAGTCCTTGGGCAGCAAGTCCCGGGAAGAGGCCTCCGCCACGGGCGGATAGACCTTGGCATAGCGGCTCTCGTAAGCTTCGTTCACCTTTTCAGCGGAGATATTCTCGCCGTTGATGTGCAGGAAGCCGTCCTCCCCTGTCGTCACGTTACCCAGCAGCACGGCGGCGGGATGGTCAAGGGGCTCCTGGCTCTCGACGACCATCGAGCCGTAGGACAGGCCGAAGAGCGTCTGCTCGTCCGCCGTCACATCGACGCCGAAGAGGTTGCCCATCGCCATCTTGCAGAGGGCTTCCGCCACGCCGCCGAATCCCACGGACCAGGCGGAGACGATGTTGCCCGCCTCAATCTGTGCGTGTACAAAGTCCCAATTGGCCTTGAGCGCGTCCGTATCGGGCATATAGTTGCTCAGGGGCGTATGTTTGACGAGGTAGAGGTAATTTCCCTCCCATTTGAGTTCGGGAGAGATGACCTTGCCCGCATTCACGGTCGTGACGCCGAAGGCGACGAGGGTGGGCGGAACATGGATGTCCTCGAAAGTACCGCTCATCGAATCCTTGCCGCCGATGGAGGGCAGGCCGAGGGCCACTTGCATCTTCAGGGCCCCGAGCAGGGCGGAAAGCGGTTTTCCCCAGCTGTGGGGGTCGTCGGTCATTCGCTCGAAATACTCCTGATAGGAAAAGCGCATTCCGGACCATTCTCCGCCGGCGCAGACCGCCTTGGTACAGGCTTCCACAACCGCATAGGCCGCACTGTGATAGGGACTCCAGCGGGCGATGGCGGGATTGTAGCCGAAAGCGAGGATGCTCGCGGTATCGGTGTAGCCGTCGGTCGGCAGTTTCTGGACGGACACCTGGGTCTCGCTGCTCTGCAGCACGCCGCCGTACGGCATCAGGACGGTGCTGCGGCCGATGGTGGCGTCGAACATCTCCACCAATCCTTTCTGTGAAGCCACGTTAGGACTTGACATACAGGATGCTATCTTTTCTTCTAAGGTGTCGCCCCCGTAGTCCCGGTAAAAAGGATCGACGGCTTCCACGGAGGCGATGCAGGCCTTGCTGTAGTGCCTGGCGCCCGCGCTGTCGATAAACTCGCGGGAGAGATCGCATACGAGGTCATCTCCCTTGAACATCCGCATCCGGCCCCGGTCGGTCACATAGGCCACTTCAGTGACCTCGATGTTGTCCCGGCGGCAGTATTCCATCATCTTTTCCTTGTCGGCCGCTTCCACGACCACCGCCATCCGTTCCTGGGACTCGCTGATGGCCAGTTCCGTGGCGTTCAGTCCGCTGTATTTTGTCGGCACACGGTCCAGGTAGATGTCGAGGCCCGCCGCCAGTTCGCCGATGGCCACGCTGACGCCGCCCGCGCCGAAGTCATTGGACTTCTTGATCAGGCGCGTCACTTCCGGACGGCGGAACAGCCGCTGGAGTTTGCGCTCTTCCGGGGCGTTACCCTTCTGGACCTCGCTGGAACAGGTTTCGATGGACTGCTCGGTATGTTCCTTGGAGGAGCCGGTCGCGCCGCCGATGCCGTCCCGGCCCGTACGGCCGCCCATCAGCAGAATCACATCACCGGGAGCCGGACTTTCGCGACGCACCGCCGACGCTTTGACCGCCCCGACCACGGCTCCGATTTCCAGGCGCTTGGCCACATAGCCGTCGTCATAGATTTCGCGGACGTGGGTGGTGGCCAAGCCGATCTGGTTGCCGTAGGAAGAATAGCCCGCGGCGGCTTTGCGCGAGATGACGCTCTGCGGCAGTTTGCCGGGGCGCGTATCGGACACCGGCAGCAGGATGTCCCCCGCCCCGGTCACGCGCATCGCCTGATAGACATAGGCCCGTCCCGAAAGCGGGTCGCGGATGGCCCCTCCCAGACAGGTGGAAGCCCCGCCGAAGGGCTCGATTTCCGTCGGATGATTGTGCGTCTCGTTTTTGAATTGCAGCAGCCATTTTTCCTGCTTTCCGTCCACGTCCACATTCACGAAGAT
>CADBLM010000188.1 GCA_902795445.1 uncultured Bacteroidia bacterium | reverse complement strand
TCAGGCAATGCCCGAACCAGGGTACGCCGCCGTAATTGGTCAGTTTGTCATAGTAGAACCAGGCACGGAACCAGCGGGCGACACCTTCATAATGCTTCCTCTTTTCCGGATCCACCGTACAGGCCTCGCTTTCGAGTCCGTCGAGGAAATAATTGATGTTGCGCAGGTTGCTCCAGCTCCAGGAAGTCGGCGTCTCGGCCGTATAGGCATCTTCACTGTAATAGGCGGCATAGTTGCGGCAGGCCGCATAGTCCACGCAGGAAGCTTCCGAAACGGGAATGCTGGCCAGGGAAGGCAGTACCCGATAGAAAGAACGGACATAGGACTCCAGGCCGTCTTCCGAAGCAAATATATCCTCCTTGCTGGCATAGGCCTCCGGCTTCTCATACAAGGAACAGGAGACGAAAGGGAGCAGGGCCGTCAGGCTGATCAGAAATTTCGTTATGTTTTTCATCTTGCAGGCCTCCTATCAATAAGTAATGGTGAGTCCGATGCTGAACGTACGCATCGAAGGATAGTTGAAACCGTCACCCTTGTTGTCCGAGTTGATGTCGCTGTCGGATTTCTGGGTCACCGTCACGACGTCGAAGTCGCGCGTCCATTTGTACATCGGCGACCAGGTGAAAAGGTTTTCACCGGAGAAATAGATGCTGATTCCGCTCAGACGGATGGGTTCGAGCCATTTCTTGGGCAGGTTCCAGCCAATCTGAAGATTCTGCAGACGCAGGTAGGACGCATCCTGAAGATAGCGGGAATTGGCGTGTCCGTGGAAGAACGGCTGATAATAGCCCGTATATTTCGGCAGGTAGGCATTCGGATTGTCCTTCGTCCAATAATTGCCGAGCATCCACTTGTAGGCCTGGTTGTACGGGCGGTTGTACTGTCCCCAGAAAGGCGACTCCCCGCTGGGATACCAGTCCCGCTTGCCTACGCCCTGGAAAAAGGCGGAAGCATAGACGCCGTGCCATTCGAGGTTGACCGTAAAGGAATAACGGAAACGGGCCGAAGAGTTGCCGATGATGCGGCGGTCGCCCGGGTCGGTCACGGTATTGGCTCCGCTGTCGATAATCTTGTTGCCGTTGAGGTCCTCCACGATCATATCGCCCGGAGAGACGACATAGCCGCTGGAATAGGCAAACTTGGTGTTGACATAGGGGTCGCCGGGACCATAGTAGTCGTCAATCTGGGTCTGGTTCTGGAAGAGTCCGTTGCAGACATAGCCCCAGATTTCGCCCACTTCCTGTCCGACATAATAGTCGCCCAGGTCGCCGGTGGGGTTGTTGTACTTATCGATGAAGGACCGGCTGTCCGCGAGGGTGGCCTTGATGCCGAAGTTCAGCGGAGCGCTGCCCACCATCCAGGAATCGTTGTAACTCAACGAGAGTTCGAAACCGTAGGTGCTCATATCGGCATAGTTGCCTTTCGGGGAAGAAGCCCCGTAGGTGTCGGGCAGGGTCGGGCCGACGGTGAACATATTGTAGGAACGACGGACGAAATAGTCCCCCGACAGGTTGATCTTGCCGTTCAGGAAGGACACGTCCAGTCCCGCGTCGAAAGTCTGGGCGGTCTCCCAGGTCAGGTTGTCCGGAATCTGGGAAGGGATGGATGTGTAACGGAGTTTGTTGGACCCGTCCAGCAGGTAGCCGGTCATATTGCCGAAGGAGAATTTCTCCAGGAAGGAATAGGCGGAGACATTACCGTTGCCCAGTTCGCCGTAGGAGGCGCGGACCTTCAGGTTGGAGATGATTTTCGGATCGACATGCCAGAAATGCTCCATCGAAGGACGCCAGGCCACGGATGCGGAGGGGAAGAACCCCCACTGCGAATGGACCGGGAACTTGGAAGAACCGTCGTAACGGCCGTTGAGTTCGAGGAGATAGCGGTTGTCGTAGGAGTAGTTGATGCGGGCGAAGAAACCGGCCACGTTCCACTTGGTGTCGGTGGAAGCGGTGGTGATGTCCTCGCCGACGCCGAGGTTGATGTTGGTCACGTCCGGCGTGAGCAGACCGTTGCGGCTATAGGTCCCGGTCTTGTCCTTGCGGCTCTCGTAGTTGTAACCGACCAGGCCTTTGAGATAATGCTTGTCCGCAAAGGTATTTTCATACTCGGCATAGACGTTGGTCGCAATATACTCATGGGTCGAATAATACTCCGTCAGGGAATCGCCTGTGAAGGGCGTGCCGATGTAGGAAATGACGCCCGGCGTTTCGCTGTAACTGATGACGGTACGCTTGTAGGTCTCGTTCTTGTCGCGGGAGGAGAAGGAGAAATCGGCGTTGACCCGGAAGGTATTGTTGAAGAAATCCGCCTTGAGCGCGGTGGTCGTCTTGAAGTTCTTGATGAGCCGGTCGTTGTAGTTGTTGCCGCTCACCAGACCGCCGATGGCGTAGGCGCCGCTCTTGGTCATCGTACCGTCCGGGTTGAAAATCGGGGCGGAGGGGTGTCCCTCATCGGAAATGGAACGCCAGAAGTTGCCGCCGCCCTCGCCGCTGTAGGCGGAAGGGATGTGCTGCTTCTCGTAGGTGTACTCCATATTTTCGGTCAGGGACAGCCATTTGAGAATCTGCGCCTTGGCCTTGCCCCGGATGTTCATCGTCCGGTAGGTGTCGGGGTTGAAATTGAACAGGCCGTTGTAGTCATACAGACGCCCGGACACGATGTAACTCAGAGGCCCGGCAGTTCCGCTGGCGGAAAGGTTATGGGTATGGGCCAGGACGTAATCCTTATAGATGGCGTCGTAGTAATTGGTATTGCCGTAATAGACATAATTGCCCGTCGCATCCACCGTCGTGGACTGGGTGACGCCGTTCTGCTTGCGCGTACGGAATTCGTCAAGCCAGAGCCGGGAGAAGGGCTGGGACTTGTTGATGCCCGTCGGCTGGGAACGGTTGTAATTATACCAGGCATCGTAGAACATACGGGCATAGACGTAACCGTCGTCCACCACGTCGGGCACGGCCGTCGGCTGGAGGAAGGAGACGTTGCCGGAGTAGGACAGGGAGAATTTCTCCTTGTTCTTGTCCGGGTTCTTGGTGGTGATGAGCACCACGCCGTAGGTTGCGCGGGAACCGTAGATGGAAGCGGAAGCGGCGTCCTTCAGCACGGACACGCTCTCGATGTCGTTGGGGTTGATGAGGGCCGGGTCGCCTTCCACACCGTCAATCAGGACGAGGGCGCTGCCGCCGCCACCGATGGAGGTGGTACCACGGACATTGTAGGAAGCGGTACGCCCGGGCTTGCCGTCGCTGAGGGTGATGTTGAGGTTCGGCACCGAGCCCACGAGCATCTGTGTGGCGCTGCCCGCAGGACGGCCTTCGAAGACTTCGGAAGAAATCTGGTCCACGGCACCGGTCAGGTTCTCTTTCTTGACGGAGCCATAACCTACGACAATCACATCGTCCAGGAACTCGGCGGAAGTGGAGAGGACGATATCCATCGCTCCAGTCTGCGCGCCCGCCTTGAAGGTATAATCGGCGAAACCGACCGCGCTCACGACGATGTCGGCGCCCGCAGGAGCCTTGAAGGAAAAGCGGCCGTCAAGGTCGGTGATGGTGCCTGTCGTCGTTCCGCGTACGAGTACGGAGGCTCCGATGACCCCCTCCTTCGTTTCGGCATCCGTGACGACGCCGGCGACCGTGACTTCCTGCGCCCGCGAGGACCACGTCCCCGCCAGCAGCATCAAAGCCGGAAGAATATATAGCACTAATCTTTTCATAGGGTCTCATTCTGATAAGAACCGGGCCAGGAAACCGCACCCCGTTCGTGTCCTCTCATATCCTTGCCCAAAGCATCGACCGACTGAAGCCAGGCGTGGAAATCAGCATCGAATTTCCGGATGGCTTCCCCCACGGCAGCTGTCTGGGCCAACGCCGCGGAACCGGCATATCCGCCGTCCCAGGCCCAGCACTGTCCGTCCCACTTCAGGCCGGGGAACGATGCGGAAGTGACCTTGAGGTCATCGCCCGTACCGGGAGTATAGGTAAAACTGCCGGGAATCTGCGTCGTGACGGGAGACATCTTGTTGTAGGAACCGGTCACGGTCAGGGAAGTCTGGGTATCGCCGCCGAAGAGGCCGTATCCGTCCGCATCCGTCGAAGCGACGATGTTGTTGAAGAAGCGGACATTGGCCCCGTCGTTGTTGAGACGGATCAGTCCGAAGGAAGGCCACTCGTGGCCGGCCGAGACCGGTACGCCGACAAAGGAACTGTTGGCGACGGTACACTTGCCCACCAGTCCGATGTTGTACCAGCAGCACTGCTGGGAAGACGCCCCTTCGCGGGTGATATAATCCCCGGCAACGGCGCAGTTGTTCATACCTATGACGGCCCCCGCTGTCGAGACGGACGCCTCGGTGCCGTAAGTGCCGTCCAGATAATTGTTTTGGAACGAACAGGCATTGATATACAGTTTCCCGTTGGTGGAATAATGGTAAAAGACGCCGCTGTTGCGGTCTGCGTGGCAGGCGGAGAAATGGCAGCGGTCAAAGGTCGCGACTGCGTCGGTACCGCCCAGTGCAACCGCACCTCCCCTGTCCGTCGTATGCTCTCCCTTGAAGGAACAACGGCAGCAATGCAGGGTGGATGCACCGGCGGCATTGCCCCGGACGTACAGCGAACCGCCGGCATAACCGGCGCTGGAATTGTTCTCGAAAATACAGTCTTCTATCGTCAGGAGGTTGGCGGCCCCTTCGGTGGCATAGAAGGTCCCGGCCGAGCCGTTGGAAGCGAAATTGTCCTTGCACTGACAGCGGCGGACCGTCAGCGTGGAACCGCCGTCCTGCCAGCAGACACCGCCTCCGCTGACACAGGAATTGCCCGTAAAGACACAGTCCTCGAACACGACCGCTTCCGCATCTTTGCAGCCGGCAACCCAGAGCGCGCCGCCCCGGGTCTCGGCGTGATTGTTCACGAATTGGCAGCCCGTCGCCTTGAGCGAGCCGTTGGTCACCTTGACGGCACCGCCCTGGGCGTTGGCGGCATTGTTGAAAAACTCGCAGTCCGACAGATAACACGCAGCATTGCCGTCCACATTGAGCGCCCCTGCATTGCCCGCCACATTGTTGAAGAAACGGCAGGATGTCGCACGGAGGACAGCGCTACCGGTCACCTGGATGCCGCCTACGGTAT
Source organism: uncultured Bacteroidia bacterium (assembly GCA_902795445.1). Classification (GTDB taxonomy): domain Bacteria; phylum Bacteroidota; class Bacteroidia; order Bacteroidales; family UBA932; genus Cryptobacteroides. The sequence goes on along the minus strand of CADBLM010000188.1, from coordinate 1,099 downwards.
AGGTGTTGTAATTGTTGCAGATGTCACAACGGTTGAGGACCAGTTCGCCGGCTCTCACATAGGCGGCCGCCTGTCCGCCGCCGGCCCCTCTGGAGCCGGTCAGACCGACCCCGTCCAGGGTCACTTTCACATTTCCCCTGAGGTCAAAGATGCGGTAATCGCTCGCACCGGACAGATAGGTGTGATACTTGGCGGGATACTGGGTATAGCCGCCGTTCTTGTAACCGCCCTTCAGCGTGACGGAAAATGCAGCCGTCTCGCCGCTGATGACGGGGACCGGATTATCCGCGGAACCAAAGGGATAGATACCCTGCTCCAGATGGATGACCTTGCCGTCGATCCGGGCGGCCTGTTCGGCCGTAAAATTGCCGGAAGCATCCGCCAGCAGGAGGTTTTTCAGGTCCTGGACGCTCATCGCGTTGGACCAGTCCTCCCCGGTGAACATTCCCGCTCCCTTGACGGTCACATACAAGCCCTCCTCATAAGTGCCGGGGTCGTCCGATACGCCAGGGTCCGTCCCACCCTGAGGGATGAAGACGGGCTTCTGACAAGAAAGGACCATACCGGCGGCAATCAAAAAAAACGGAGCCGATAAAAAAGTTTTCAGTTTCATAGGATTTTAATTTTGATAGGCACCAGGCCAGGTGGAGGCGCCGCGTGCGTTGCCCCGGATATCCTTGTCGAGCGCTCCCAGTCCTTCAAGCCAGGTGTAGAATCCGGCATCGGCCGTCTGGATGGCAGCCTTGACATCGGCCAACGAAGCCAGATTGTTGTTGCTGCCGCCGGAAAGCGTACCGTTCCAGGCCCAATAGTAATCGGCCACGGATGCTCCGGAATGCCAGGCAAGTCCGCCGAAATAAGTACTGTTGCCGGTAAAGCCGTCAGACTCGACACCGGCCGCATTGTAAGTCACAGAAGACCCCGACCACGATTTTGTGCCGGTCTTGTTGGAAGTGGCATAGATGACCGGGGAATTGTCCGCCCACATCGCATTGCAGCCCGAAACGGTCGGCGCGATGATGTTGTTAATCAGGTAATGAGTATTGGCTACTTTGTCAAAACGGAGCAGACACGCGCTGCCGGAAGGCGTTTCCACGCC
>CADBLM010000187.1 GCA_902795445.1 uncultured Bacteroidia bacterium | reverse complement strand
TCAACCACGTCTGCCTGCACCAGACCGTGATCGGCCTGGAGGCCGAGAAGCAGATGGCCATGGCGGGTGAATATCCCGACATCGTGATCGCCTGCTTCGGCGGCGGCTCCAACTTCAGCGGCATCGCCTATCCTTTCCTGCGCCACAAGCTCTCCGGCGAGAAGAAGAACACGCGCTTCATCGCCGCGGAGCCCGCTTCCTGCCCGAAGCTCACCAAGGGCAAGTTCATGTATGACTTCGGCGACGAGAGCGGCTACACCCCGCTCATCCCGATGTTCTCCCTCGGCCACGACTTCAAGCCCGCCTCCATCCACGCAGGCGGCCTGCGCTACCACGGCGCCGGCGTCGTCCTCTCCCAACTGATGAAGGACGGATATATGGAAGCGGTGGACATCGAGCAGCTGGATTCCTTCAAGGCCGGCATCCTCTTCGCCCGCACCGAAGGCATCATCCCCGCTCCGGAGTCCTGCCACGCCATCGCGGCCACGGTGCAGGAAGCCCTCAAGTGCAAGGAGACCGGCGAGCAGAAGACCATCCTCTTCAACCTCTCCGGCCACGGATTCGTGGATATGGGCGCCTACGACCAGTATTTCTCCGGCGAAATGCAGAACTACCACATCTCCGACGAGGAACTCGCCAAGTTCATCAAGAGCGCCGACGCCCTGAACCAGTAATCGGAATTTTTCGTATTTTTGTACCCGTTTCGCCTTGAAGCATATTTTAACCATTTGTATTATGAAGTACGTTTGCTCAGTTTGCGGCTACGAGTATGATGAGGCCGCCGAAGGAACTCCCTTTGCAGAACTCCCTGAGGATTGGACCTGCCCGCTCTGCGGCGTCGGCAAGGAAGATTTTGAGGCTGCCGAGTAATTTCCGTTCCAAACTCAAAGAAAATGAACGAATTGGAAGCATCGAGGGCGCAGATTGCCGCCCTCGATAAAGAAATGGCAGCCCTGTTCGAAAAACGGATGCAGGCTGTCGAGGGGGTTTTGTCCTACAAAATCCGCAACGGCCTGCCCATCCTCGACGCCGCCCAGGAAGAGCGGGTGCTCTCCCGGGGCGCCGCCTATATCGACAACCCTGTGCTGCAAGAGTATTACGTGCTCTTCCAGCGCGGCGTGATGGACATTTCCAAGGCCTATCAGAGCCGCCTGATGCAAGGGATGAAAATCGCTTACAGCGGCATTCCCGGCGCTTTCGCCCACATCGCCTCGATGAAACTGTTCCCGGACGCGCAGGCCCTCGCCTACCCGGACTTCGAGAGCGCCTACCGGGCGTGTGAAGACGGAGAAGTGGATGCGGCCATCCTGCCGGTCGAGAACAGTTACGCCGGAGACGTGGGACGCGTGATGGACCTGAGCTTCGGCGGCGGGCTTTACATCAACCGGATGGGCACGCTGGACGTCACCCAGAACCTGCTCGGCCAGCCCGGAGCCCGGATATCCGACATCCGCAAGGTCGTCAGCCACCCGCAGGCCCTGGCCCAATGCGCGAGTTACATCCGGGAGCACGGCTTCGAGGAAGTGGAGTATTCCAACACCGCCCTCGCCGCCCAGTATGTCTCGCAGCTGGCGGACCCGTCCGTCGCCGCCATCGCCTCCGCCGAAACGGCGGCCCTCTACGGGCTGGAAGTCCTGGAAGCCAACATCAACGCTTCCGCCGCCAACACGACGCGCTTCGCCGTCTTCTCGAAAGCCCGTCAGGCGCCCGGAGGGGTCTCCGCCGGCGACCATTTCATCCTGGTCTTCACGGTCCGCAACGAAGCGGGCGCCCTGGCCAAAATCCTGAACGTCATCGGCGCGCACGGCTTCAATATGAGCAGCCTGCACAGCCGCCCGATGACCTCGCAGGAGTGGAAGCACTATTTCTTCGCCGAACTGGAAGGAGACGTCAACGGCTCCGAGGGACAGGATCTCCTCCGCCAGCTGGAGACCGTCTGCGACAAACTGAAAATGATTGGTTCCTACAAGAACTTGGCGTTATGAATATGACCTACAACCGCGAGCTGTTCAGCCCGCAGGAACTCAAACAGATGTACCCCGTCACGGTGGAAGGGGCCGCGGCGAAAGCCGCCAACGACGCCCGTATCCGCGCCGTGCTCGACGGGACGGACGACAAACTGCTGCTCATCATCGGGCCCTGCTCGGCCGACCGGGAAGACGCGGTGATGGACTATATCTCCCGTCTGCGGCCCCTCCAGGAAAAGGTGCAGGACAAAATCGTCATCATTCCCCGTATCTACACCAACAAGCCCCGCACGACGGGAGCCGGCTACAAGGGAATGCTGCATCAGCCCGATCCCATCGCCGGCCCCGACCTGTTCAAGGGGCTGGTCGCCATCCGAAAGCTGCATTTGCGCGCCCTGCTGGAGACCGGATTTTCCTGCGCGGACGAGATGCTCTATCCGGAGAACCACCTGTTCCTGTCGGACATCCTGTCCTACGTGGCTGTGGGTGCCCGGAGCGTGGAAAACCAGCAGCACCGTCTGGTGGCCAGCGGCCTGGACATTCCCGTGGGAATGAAAAACCCGACCGGTGGCGACCTGTCCGTGATGATGAATTCCATCCGGGCGGCGCAGAGCAGCCACTCCTTCATCTACCGCAACTGGGACGTGCAGAGCGCCGGCAACGCCTTCGCCCACGCCATCCTGCGCGGATATGTGGACAACCACGGCACCAGCCATCCCAACTACCATTACGAAGACCTGCGCGACCTGGCGGACCACTACCAGGAGAGCGGGCTGAAAAATCCCGCCTGCATCGTGGACTGCAACCACTCCAACTCCGGCAAACAGCATCTGGAGCAGGGACGCATCGCCAAGGAAGTCCTGCACAGTATGCGCCACTGCGAGCGCGTGGCTTCGCTGGTCAAGGGCCTGATGATTGAGTCCTACCTTGAGGACGGAGCCCAGAAATCCGGGGAATGCGTGTACGGCAAATCCATCACCGACCCCTGCCTCGGCTGGGAAAAGACGGAAAGGCTCATCCTCGAACTCGCCGACCTCCGTTAAGACCTAAAGCACGGCGGCAACGGCGTCGTAATACTTCTTGGAGACAGGTATGCCTTCGGCTTCGCCCGTCCCAAGGTCCACGAAGAAAAATCCGCTCCCGTCCTTCTTGATGCTCTTGATGAAAGAAGGATTGACAATGTAACAGCGGTGGGTACGGACAAATCCGGCCTGCTGACACAATGGTTCGACGCTTTTCATCGAAGAACGCAGCACAAACTCCTTGAAGCCTCCGTTTTCCCTGTAATGGATACGGATATAATTTTCATCCGAAGCGATATAGAGCAAATCCTTGGAGGAACAGACGAACTTGAGCTGATGCCGGCTGTCATAAAATTTCAGACGGACGTCCGACACAGACCAGTCCCGGTGCAGGGCGTCTTCCCAGGCATAGTACAGGGCAACGATAAGATAGGGATATACCAGGATGGAAAGCAGGGCGGAGAAAGTTTTCCCGAGGCCGATAAAATAGACCGGCTCCCCCTTGGCCATCAGGACCAGATACAACGCGACAAAGGCGGAGGCGAGAAACATCTCCCCCAGGCACCAAAGTCCATAACGCAGCAGCGTAAGGTCTTGCGTCTTGGACAGGAACAAAAAAGAGATGCGCGAAGCAAGCAGGACCAGGAGCAGGATGGAGGCCGTAATCGGAAGGTTGAAAATGAAGATGCTTCCGATGGCGGGATACAGGTCCTTGCCGGCCTGAAGGAGCTGCACCATCGGAGCCGGTTCATACACCAGCAGGAAAAGGATGTAAAAGGCAGGCAGGCCGAGGACGTGAACCAGCAGGGCCGGCAAGTGGGCGACAGCCGATGGGAAACGATTCATCTTGTCACAAATTTTAGTGTGACAAAAATAACACAAAATATTTTTCGTCACAAATTTTCCAGGATTTTGTCACATTTTTCGTCTTTTCATCACGAATTAACCTCAGCAATGACATTTTCTTGACAGGCGGCGGGAGATGGGATAATTTTGCAGCCGAAAAATTAAAAAGAAACGAACGATGAACACACGCAGACATATCTCCCTGTTCAGCTTGCCGCTGACCCTGTTTTCCCTGATTCGCAAGGACCTCTTCCGCCGGGCTCTCCTGTCCGGCATCCATCAAAGTACGGATACATTTGGCGGGAATAGAAAATTTAAGTACCTTTAACGGCTGATTGCAAATAAAGAAGAGCCGCTATGAGTTTCAAGCAAAAATTCTGTGGAAAACTGCTCCATCTGCTGGGATGGACGCCGGTAGATCCTCCTGTGGAAGAAAAACATTGCATCATCCTCGGTGTCCCCCACACCTCCATCTGGGATTTCTTCATTTCCTACCTTTATTATGCCGCCATCGGCGGAAACGCAAAGTGTATGATCAAGAAGGAGATGTTCTTCCCGCCCCTGGGGTGGCTCCTACGCGCGATGGGCGGCATCCCCGTGGACCGCACCAGCCCCACCCGTCTCGTCCGGAGCATCATCCGCGAGATGGAAAACGAAGATTATTTCCAGCTGGCCCTGGCTCCGGAAGGCACCCGCAAACCGGTCGCCAAGTGGAAGACCGGATTTCACCTGATTGCCCGCCAGACCGGGATTCCCGTCTATATGGGTTACTTCGACTGGAAGACCAAACGCATCGGACGCGGCCGGAAAGTAGAACTTACGGACAATGCCAAGGCGGATATGGAACGGATCCAGGCGATGTACGAAGAGATGCATCTGACCGGTAAACACCCCAAAAACTACATTACGCATTAGCACGGGCGGTATCGGCCGTCCGCTGAACCCAGACCAAGATGAAACACGATTTTCAGTCTCTCGGAGAAGTATTCTCCTACTCGACGACCAAATATGCCAAGCGCCCGGCCTACGGGATTGTAGGTGAAACGGAAGGAGGTTACAATTACGCAGAATTCAAGGACCGCTGCCGGAGGATATCGCGCCTGCTGTCCAATTTCGGCATCAACCCCAACGACAAGGTAGCCATTTTCTCGCAGAATATGCCCAACTGGGCGGTGGCGTTTTTCTCCATCACGGCGTTCGGCCGCATCGCCATCCCGATGCTGACGGAACTGAGCGAGAACGAAATCACCAACATCCTGACCCATTCGGAAGCCAAGGCGATGTTCGTGTCGCGCCGGCTCTTCCCCAAGGTTCCCAAGGAACTCACCGCCCAGATGAAAATCGTCATCGCCACGGACGACCTGAGCGTCCTCCAGGCTGAAGACGACGCCTATACCTGCGACGGCCGTATCAAGGCGCCGCAGCCCGACGATCTCGCGGCCATCATCTACACCTCCGGAACGACCGGCGCAGCCAAGGGCGTGATGCTCACCCACCGCAATTTCTGCGCGAACATCCTCGCCTCCTGGAAAGCCCAGCCCGTCCACCGCAGAGACGTATTCCTGTCCATCCTGCCGCTGGCCCACACCTACGAGATGAGCGTCGGAATGCTCTACGCTTTCTCCGTCGGAGCGATGACCTGGTATATGTCCAAGGCTCCCACGCCTTCCATCCTGCTTCCCGCCCTGAAGAAACTCCGGCCGACCGTTATGCTCTCCGTACCGTTGGTCATTGAAAAGATTTACCGGGCGAGCATCATCCCCACCATCGAAAAGAGCCGCTTCCTCAGCGGAATGAAAAAGAGTTTCCCCCTGCTGCTCCACTGGCTGGTCGGAATGAAACTCAAAGGCACCTTCGGCGGCCGCTTGAAATTTTTCGGCATCGGCGGCGCCAAACTGGACGGAGAGGTCGAAAGTTTCCTCGGAAAAGCCGGATTCCCTTATGCCATCGGCTACGGGATGACGGAAGTGGCTCCCCTCATCTGCAACGCCAGCCCCTTCAAGACTCACCTGGGCACGACCGGCATTCACGCCTGGGGCGTGGACATCCGTCTGGAAAACATCAACCCCGCGACCGGAGAAGGCGAAATCGTCGTCAAGGGCGACGCGGTGATGATGGGATACTACAAAGACTACTCCCGCACACGCCAGGTGCTGTCCGACGACGGCTGGTTCCACACCGGCGACCTGGCCACCGTGGACAAGCGGGGACGCTACTCCATCAAGGGACGACTGGGAAGCGTCATCATCGGCCCTTCCGGAGAGAATATCTATCCCGAGGAAATCGAGAGCGTCATCAACAACATCAGCGACGTCAACGAGTCCATCGTCATCGAGAAAGACGGGCATCTGGTCGCCCTCGTTCACTTCAACGAGAATGTCCTTGACTGGAACTACGAGAATCAGGACAAATTCCTCGAAGACCTGGAAAAACGCAAGGCGGACATCCTCGAATTCGTCAACTCCCACGTCAACCGCAACAGCCGCATCAAGGAGGTACGGGTCGAGAAGCAGCCCTTCGTCAAGACGGCTACGATGAAAATCCGCCGCTTCCTCTACAAGGACGGCACACGCCCCGACATCCACAAAAATGACTGACCTGTCCCGACGCCGTCGGGCGGCCGGCCGGAGGCCGAGGGGGTGTCGGGGATGCAATCCCCCCGTCTGAAGGACCACCCGGGACACAAAAAAAAGACCGCGGAAAGCGATCTTTTTTGTGGTCCCTGCAGGGCATGATCCTGCGACCCACTGATTATGAGTCAGTTGCTCTAACCAACTGAGCTAAGGGACCGGATAAGCCGTCCGACGGAAATCGGACGGCTTCACCCTATTATCTTTGCTCCTTAGGCTTTGATCTCAACGTTGACACCGGAAGGAAGCTCCAGCTTCATCAGGGCGTCAACCGTCTTGGGCGTGGAATCATAGATGTCCAGCAGACGGCAGTAAGCGTCGAGCTCAAACTGCTCACGGGCCTTCTTGTTGACGAAGGTGGAGCGGTTGACGGTAAAGATTTTCTTGTCGGTGGGAAGAGGAATGGGACCATTCACACGGGCACCGGTAGAAGCCACCGTCTCAACGATCTTCTTGGCTGACTTGTCAACCAGCATATGATCGAAAGATTTGAGTTTGATTCTTATTTTTTGGCTCATAATACCTGAAAGTTTTAACGATTATTCATCCTCATCCTTGAACTTGAATCCGCTCTTTTCGATGATATCCTTGGCCAGGGTGGCGGGAACTTCCGCATAGTGGTCGAAGGACATCGTGCTGGTGGCACGTCCGGAGGAAATGGTCCTCAGGATGGTCACGTAGCCGAACTGCTCGGAGAGAGGGACAAAAGCCTTGATGATGCGCGCACCGGTGGTGGAGTCCATCGCATTGATCTGTCCGCGGCGGCGGTTGAGGTCACCGACGATATCACCCATATAATCTTCCGGAGTGACGACCTCCAGATTCATAATGGGTTCGAGCAGGACCGGTTTGGCCTTCGGACAGGCGTGACGGAACGCCATACGGGCGCAGATTTCAAAGGAGAGCTGGTCGGAGTCAACCGGGTGGAAGGAACCGTCCTTGAGGGTGACCTTGAGGCTCTGCACCTCGTAGCCGGCGAGTACGCCGTTGGCCATCGCGGACTTGAATCCCTTCTCGACGGAAGGAATGAATTCCTTGGGAACGTTGCCGCCCTTGACCTCGTCGATGAACTGAAGTCCGGTGACTCCCTCGTCGGCAGGGCCGATCTCGACGATGATATCAGCGAATTTACCGCGGCCGCCCGTCTGCTTCTTGAAGACTTCACGATGCTGGACGGTACCGGTAATGGCTTCCTTGTAGTTGACCTGGGGAGCACCCTGGTTGATATCCACGCCGAATTCGCGGCGCAGACGGTCCACGATGATGTCCAGG
>CADBLM010000186.1 GCA_902795445.1 uncultured Bacteroidia bacterium | reverse complement strand
GGAAAGCAAATGATTACGATACGAAAGCCCCTGATTGCGCTGCTGTCCTTTGCGGCGATGCTTGCGCTGACTCTCCCGGTTTCCTGTACAAAGGAAACTCCCGTTCCGGCTGACACGGTGGAGGTCTCTCCTTCCGTTCCGTAGGGTGACGAGCCTGCGGAACCCTCTGCAGACCAGCCCTCCAAGTACCGTCCCGAAGCAGACGGCCCTGCCTTCCGCTTTCCGGGTCTTCTTCGGCCTGAGTGCCTCCGGCGCCTGGTGCTGCAAGAATTTTGCGCTCTATTATACCTCGGACCCCGACTCCTGGTGGTGCCACGCCGGCGATGTCGCCATCGACAAGGCTCGTGAGAGCGGGGCCAATTATTATTTCTATGCCGTCGATGTCCCTTCCAGCGGCATCAGCGTCCCGGCAGGCCAGATGCTCTATCTGAAGATTGTTCCCTTCGGTACGGCCGTTGTCGGGGGCGGCGGTTCGGCGGGTGTCGGCAATACGAGCCAGGCCGTCAATTTCCATTCCGCCATCGCCATCGCGCCGATCGCGTCCGGCTCGACGGCCACGCCTGCGGGCAATATCGTCCTGTGGCAGCCGTTTGACAACCTGACCGACGGGGCCCCCATCTGGTATGGCGGGACCTCCTACCGGGAGCGTCTGGCGGCCCTTTCCAATTTCCCGGGAACGCCGTTCGCTTCGTGGACTTCCGAGCAGAAGAGAGGTGCGGCCGGCAGCGCGACGGGCGAGTTTACCGCCAATGAATATGTCTGTGCGCGGCCGGGTTATGCCCAGGTCAGTACGGCTCCCTCCGATGTGACGCACGGGACCAGCCTTATCAACCATACCGGTGTCCTGACGACCCCGGCTCTGGGCGTGAGCGGCAATGTCAATCTTTCCTTCAAAGCGATGCGCTATTTCAATCCGGTCAATGCCCGATTTGACAGCACCACCAAATCCGGCAGCGGCTGCAACGATGTGATATATGGTGAGAGTGCCTCGTTCTGGATCGGTATCACAGGCGGCGGAAAAATCATCTCCATCACACGGGACGGCGTTTCCAACGGTGACATCGAATTCTCCGACAGCGGATGGCAGACCGCATATCCGGGCCTGACTTCCTGGGTGAAGTTCTACATCAACAATTATGACAGTTGGCACAATTACAACATCGCCATCAGCAATGCGACGGCCGAGACGAAAATCTTCTTCACGGCCCATCCTGCTTCCGACGGTGTCAAGACCTGGTTCAGCCGCTTCTTTATCGATGATATTCTCGTGACAAAATAAGTTTTGAGAATTGAGCAATTCTGTGTATATTTGCGATGTCGTCCTTCAGGGCGGCATCGCTTGTCTTTAAAAACCTAAGTTATGAAAAAATCGATTTTTGTCGTATGCGCTCTTTTGGGTGCCTTGGGTGCGTTCTCCGCCTGCTGCCAGGCGCCCGCAACGTTGAAGGTTGTTTCCTACAACATCCGTATGCTGCCGGCCGATGACGGCGACAACTCCTGGGAGTTCCGCAAGGAAGCCACCCCTGCGATGATCAAGTCCGTCGCGCCTGATGTGTTCGGCATACAGGAAGCCTTCAAGGAGCAAGAACTGTATATCCTTGAGAACTGCAAGGATTACAAGTCCGTGGGAGTCGGCCGTGACGACGGCGTGGACAAAGGCGAGCGGATGTCCATCTTCTGGAATGACAAGACGGTCAAGATGAAGGAGTGGGGCACCTTCTGGCTTTCCGAGACACCTGATGTGCCCTCCAAGGGTTGGGATGCCGCCTGCCGCCGTACGGCCACCTGGGGTTTCTTCCAGATGAAGAAGTCCGGCAAGGAATTCTTCTATGTCAATACCCACTTGGACCACAGAGGCCAGGCGGCCCGTCGCGAAGGCCTGGCAATGATTCGTGAACAGATCGCCCGGCGCAATCCCAAACAGCTTCCGATGATTGTCACGGGTGATTTCAACATCCGGCAGAGCGACAGCCTCATCGTCGATTTCTCCAAAGTGATGAAGAATGCCCGCGTTACCGCAGAACAGACCGATTCCTTGGGAACATTCCACGGCTGGGGTAAGACCAGCACTATCATCGACTATGTGTTCTATGACGGATTTGCCGCCTGCAAGAGTTACAAGACCCTGACGGATTCCTATGCCGGAAAGCCGTATATCTCCGACCACTATCCGATCGTCGCCGTACTGGAGTTCTAATCGCTGACGGCCCGCAAGTCCGTTTCTTTATGGCGGGTATGCTGTATATCGTCCCCACGCCCGTGGGCAACCTGGAAGATATGACCTTCCGGGCTGTCCGCGTACTGCAGGAGGCCGACCTGATTCTCGCTGAAGATACCCGCACCACTTCCGTGCTGCTCAAGCACTACGGGATTCAGGGGCGGCTGCAAAGCCATCACAAATACAATGAGCACCAGACGGTCGAACTCATCAAGGAGCGTATCGCCGGAGGACTGACGGTCGCGCTTGTGAGCGATGCCGGCACGCCGGGCATTTCCGACCCCGGCTTTTTGTTGGTCCGTGCCTGCGCACTGGAGGGGATTCCCGTACAGACCCTGCCCGGGGCGACGGCCTGCATCCCGGCCATCGTATCATCGGGCTATCCCTGCGACCGTTTCTGCTTCGAAGGCTTCCTGCCCCAGAAAAAAGGCCGGCAGACCCGTCTGCGTCAGCTGGCGGAAGAGACACGGACCCTCATCATCTACGAGTCGCCCTACCGTCTGGTCAAGACCTTGAACCAGCTGGCCGAGTATTTCGGCCCGGACCGCCCGTGTTGCGTGGCCCGGGAGATTTCCAAGATTCACGAAGAACACCGGCGGGGGACGCTCGCAGAGGTGGCGGCCTGGTACGGGCAGCACGAACCCAAAGGTGAAATTGTCATAATCGTCGCAGGCGCTCCATGAAAACCCCGGCCCATAGCCGGGCAATGTCGCTGGTAGCTTTCGTGCTTGTCATCGTAGGCTTCCAGTTGCTCGCTTTTGCCTATCGCGCGGCAGAGCGCATCCTGCTGGCTCACCGTGACCGGCCGGATACGGTCTATGTGGTGGACAGCGCCCTGGCCGCCCGCCTGCTCCGGCAGGAGGGGAGTCTCGAAGAAGGGGAGCGGACCGGTGGTTCTCATTCGGCTTCCGGCGCCCCGGCGGCCGTTCGCCGCAATGCCGGGCACGAACCGGCGGCCGACCGCATCGTTTCCCGTTCGCCCCATCGCCGGGTGGAAAATTTCCGTTTCAATCCCAATACCGTCACCGCGGATGAACTCCGCCGCCTCGGCTTCACGGACAAGCAGGCCGCATCCATCGATGCCTACCGGCAGAAAGGCGGCCGTTTCCGGCGAAAAAGTGATTTTGCCAAGTCTTATGTCGTCAGCGACAGCGTCTATGCCCGTCTTGAACCCTATATCGACATCCCGCTGCTGGATATCAACCGGGCCGACTCCGCCGCCTTTGACGCGCTGCCCGGCATCGGCGGCTATTTCGCCCGGCAGATGGTCCTGCACCGCAGGCGGCTGGGCGGCTCCTACAGCGATGTCCGCCAGCTGCTGGAAATCTATCATTTCTCACAGGACAAGCTGGACGCCATCGCCGACCTCATCACGCTCGACAGTGCGACCGTCCGCCCCTATCCTTTCTGGAGCCTGCCCGTGGATTCCCTGCGCCGCCATCCTGCCATCGGTACGTACGCTACGGCCCGCAGCATCGTGTTCTATCGGGAGCATCAACCTCGCAGCGCCTGGACCCTCGAGGGCCTCCGGAAAGCCGGCATCCTTACGGAAGAGCAGGCGGAGAGGCTGTCCCTCTGCCGGATCGGCACACCCTGACCCCGTGTCGTCCGCTTCCGTACAATCCGGCATTTATTGTTCGCGATAGGCGTGTTTTCTGATTTTTTTTCTATATTTGTAAATCCATAGCGAATGTTATGTTGAATCATCTGCCTGTGGCAGTCTTGTTGTCAGGACCGGTCATAGCCCGTCGGTTTTTCCGACCAGATGTCGTCGCTCCGGTCTTCTTGACCGGCCGGAGCACTGAAATTGTACCCAATCCATTCCATTAATTTTTGATAAAATGTCCATTTTCAAAGACAAAGTCCTTCTCATTACCGGGGGAACGGGAAGTTTCGGAAATGCGGTGCTCAACCGTTTTCTGAAAACCGATATCGGAGAAATCCGCATTTTCTCCCGCGATGAGAAAAAGCAGGACGATATGCGTCACGATTTCCAGGCCCGGATGCCTGAGGTCGCCGGAAAAATCAAGTTTTACATCGGCGACGTCCGCAACAAATCCACCCTGAAATATGCGATGCGGGGAGTTGACTATGTATTTCACGCAGCCGCCCTCAAGCAGGTTCCTTCCTGCGAGTTCTTTCCGATGGAGGCCGTCAGGACCAATGTCATCGGAACGGACAACACCCTCGACGCCGCCATCGATGCCGGCGTGAAGTGCGTCATCTGCCTCTCGACGGACAAGGCCGCCTACCCCATCAACGCGATGGGCATCACCAAGGCCATAGAAGAGAAGATTGCCGTGGCCAAGAGCCGGCAGAGCGGCGGCACCAAAATCTGCTGCACCCGTTACGGCAACGTGATGTGCAGCCGGGGCAGCGTCATTCCGCTCTGGATTGACCAGATTCGCAAGGGCAATCCCATCACCCTCACGGAGCCCGGGATGACGCGTTTCATTATGTCTTTGGAGGAGGCGGTCGATTTGGTCCTCTTCGCCTTCGAACACGGGCAGAACGGTGACATCCTTGTCCAGAAGGCGCCGGCCTGCACCATCCGGACCCAGGCGGAAGCCGTCTGCGAACTCTTCGGAGGCAGGAAAGAGGACATCAAGGTCATCGGCATCCGCCACGGCGAAAAAATGTACGAGACCCTGCTGACGAGGGAGGAATGTGCCAAGGCGGAGGATATGGGCGATTTCTACCGTGTTCCCGCAGACAACCGCGACCTCAATTACGACAAGTATTTCAAGGACGGCGACACCAGGCGGGCCGCCATCGAAGAGTTCAATTCCGACAACACCCGCCGTCTCACGCTGGAAGAGACCAAGGCGAAGATAGCCTCCCTTGAGTATATCCAGAACGAACTCAACGGTATTCCGAATATCGCGAAATAGATTGAATCCGTCTGGCAGAATGAAAGTATTGGTCACAGGAGCGGCCGGGTTCATCGGTTCCCACTTGATGCGCGTCCTGGCGGAGCGGGGCGATGAGGTCGTCGGCATTGACAATCTCAACGATTACTACGACGTCCGTCTCAAGTATGCCCGCCTGGAAGGGCTCGGGTTCCGTCGTCAGGAAACGGTCAGCCGGATATTCCCGCGCTGCACGTTCCGGAAAATGGATATCGCCGACCGGGAGCCGCTTGAGAGCTTGTTTGCGTCGCATCGCTTCGGCATCGTCGTCAACCTGGCGGCCCAGGCCGGAGGCCGGGACAGCGTCAATCATCCGGACGCCTATGTGCGGAGCAATGTGACGGGATTCTACAACCTGCTGGAGGCCTGCCGCCGCCATCCCGTGGAGCACCT
>CADBLM010000185.1 GCA_902795445.1 uncultured Bacteroidia bacterium | reverse complement strand
GGGCATCCTTGGGAAAATGGATGTTCTGCAAGGCGAAAGCCAGGTCGCAGAGCCCTTTTTCCCGGCGCACGTAAGCCGGCAGGGTATCTTGAAGCCCCGGCAGGACCACTTTCAGGGCGGCCCCCATCATTTTCAGCATCACCTTGTCCGTCACGCCCGAATTCCGGAGTTTCTCCGTACTGGAATAGATGCCGGTCAGGGAGCCGACTCCCTCATAGTTCTCGCGGCCGAGGTTGTCCACTTCGGGGTGGACGAAATTCATCTTGCCGTTGAACAGCTGCGGCTTGCCGAAAAACAGGAAGTCGCAGCCGGGCATCAACTTCTCATAATTCCATTTGACGCCCTTGAAGAAGACCAGTTCCATTTCCCCGCTTCCGTCCCCGACCACGACGGTCAGGCGGCGGACCAGATTGAATTTGACGGTCTCGCCGGGGGCCTGGACATATTCCCCTTTCGCGCCCCAGAGACGGCGGCTGAGCACCTTGCCCCGGAACTGGACATAGGCCACGTCCGGCACGATGGAGGCGATGGGAACGATGCTGCTGCGGTCCACATAGCGGAAAGGATAGATACGGACCAGGTCGGCTACCGTCTCCACTCCGAGTTCCGTGCGCAGAAGCTGCGCCCTTTTCGGACCCACACCCGCCAGATACTGTATGTCCATCGCCTGTTCGTGCATATTCCTGCAAACTTACATAAAATCTTGCAATCTTGGACCTGTCACCCCTCAAAAAGAAGGCGGAGGAATCAGCCCTTCGTCTATCATCTCGCGCAATAAGGAAAGTACCGCCTGTCCGTTGGTTCCGTCGATATGCACGAAACGCTTCTGAATATCTTCCGGTGTATATTTTCCCGCTTTTTCCCGAGATATGAAATCCGCTATCCGCTCCCGTGAAGGCAGCCCGGCGCCCTTCTCCTTGCAAATATCGCAATGGCCGCAGGGGGCGCTGTCCTCCTGTCCGAAATAGCGCAGCAGGAAGACGCTGCGGCACTCCTTTTCCTCCTGCACATACTCCAGCATCGTTTCGCTGCGCCGCAGGGTCGTTTCCTTCAGATGGCGGTACAGCGCAGGATCCAGAAACAGGTCTCCGGGATAATAACGCTCGTGATGCAGATAGATGACCGTCGCCTCGTCGGCCGGGATATATTTGATGATATGCAGCAGGGACATCCGGTACAACAGTTGCCGCAGCTGGGGCACCGGCATCCCCTCCGCAGCGGCCAGCCAGTCCTCCTCCACCGGGACCGGGAAGGAGAAGATGCCGGAATAGCGGCGCATCAGCGTTTCGAGCAGATGCGACATCCCGGGCTCGGGCAAGTCCAGGCCGTAGAGTTCCTCCCGGCCGGGGAGAATCTGGAGTTTCAGGGAGATGTCGGCATCCTCGCTATAACTACAATGTCCCGCCTTCTCCAGATACTTCAGGGCGTGGTAGGCCGTCGGGCGCTCCAGGCCGAAACGCTTGCAGAACTCGGGCAGGACGAACTTGAGTTGCCGCCCTTCTCCGGCTTCATAGGGAATGTCGTAGAACTGATGGAGTTTCTGATAAATATCCTCGATATATTCCAGCGACGGGAAAGAAACCCTTGCCTGACGGCCCAGACGGGTGCGGTCGCTGCCGTTCCACAGCAGGACCGCATAGGCCCGGCGGCCGTCGCGCCCGGCCCGGCCCGCTTCCTGGAAATAGGCCTCCGGGCTGTCCGGGAGTTCGTAATGGACCACAAAGCGCACGTCCGGCTTGTCGATGCCCATTCCGAAGGCGTTGGTGCAGACCATAATGCGGACCTCATCCCGTTTCCACTCCTGCTGCCGCCGCTCCCGCATTCCCGCGGAGAGCCCGGCGTGGTAATAGGACGCGCTTTCGCCGGCGGCCCGCAGGAAAGCCGCCAGTTCTTCGCAGCGCTTGCGGCTGCGGAGATAGACGATGCCGGTCCCCCGCTGCGCCGCGCAGATTTGGAGCAGCTTGCCCTGCTTGTCCTCGCAGTGACGCACCACATAGGACAGATTGGGCCGCTCGAAGCCGCTCTTGATGGTATGGAACGGCCGGCCGTCCACGGAAAGCCGGGCGACGATATCCTCGCAGACCTCCGGCGTCGCGGTCGCCGTCAGAGCGATGACCGGTGCGTCCACCACCTGTCTGAGTTCCCCGATTTTCAGATAGTCCGGACGGAAATCATAGCCCCACTGCGAGATGCAGTGCGCCTCGTCCACCACGATATAGGAGATGTCCATCGCCCGGATATACTTTTGGAACATCCAGGTGGACAGCCGTTCGGGAGACAGATAGAGAAATTTGTAATCCCCGTAGCAGGCATTGCCCATCGCCACCTCCACCTCGTGGCCCGACATCCCGCTGTAAACCGCCAGGGCCTTGATGCCGCGCGAAGCGAGGTTCTGCACCTGGTCTTTCATCAGGGAAATCAGCGGCGTAACGACCAGCGCGATGCCGGGTTTCATCAGGGCCGGCAACTGGAAACAGACGCTCTTGCCGCCGCCGGTCGGCAGGATGGCGAGGGTATCTTCTCCCGACAGGGCGGAACGGACGATATCCTCCTGCCGGAGGCGGAAATCATCATAACCCCAGTATTCCTTCAAGCAGGCCCTCGCCTGTTCCATATACACCGATTCGCTCATTTTCGTATTCCCCCGTCCGTCTTGCGGGGCGGCCCGCCCGGCGGCGCACCCGCCGCATTCCGGACGGTTTGACAAATATAAAAGAAACTGGCGCGGAAATCAAATAATTTTTGTAATTTTGCACGATTTAAGGCCCGTCAAACGGCCGAATCAAGCATAATAAACGGAAGATGAATCATTAAAACAAAATAGTTATGAGCAAAATCAACCTCAAACAGTACGGCATCAAGGATGTCAAGGAGATTCTCTACAACCCGACTTACGAAGTCCTCTTCAACGAGGAGACCAAACCGGGCCTTGAAGGATTCGACAAAGGCCAGGAGACCGAACTGGGCGCCATCAACGTGATGACCGGTATCTACACCGGCCGCAGCCCCAAGGACAAATACATCGTGATGGACAAGAATTCCAAGGACAACGTGTGGTGGACTTCCGAAGAATACAAGAACGACAACCACCCTCTCTCCGAGAAGGTTTGGGATGAGCTCAAGAAACTGGCCGTCAACCAGCTTTCCGGCAAGCGCCTGTTCGTCGTGGACGGCTTCTGCGGCACCAACAAGGACACCCGGATGAAGGTCCGCTTCATTATGGAAGTGGCCTGGCAGGCCCACTTCGTGACCAATATGTTCATCCGTCCCAAGAACGAGGCCGAGTTTGAG
>CADBLM010000184.1 GCA_902795445.1 uncultured Bacteroidia bacterium | reverse complement strand
TGCGTGGATGGGCTGGTCGCCGAAGCGCAGGTGCGAGCAGGTGTAACCGCCGGACTTCTTGGAGTCGTAGTCGAAGTAGCCCTGGCAATATTTCGGGGTGTGGTCGCCGATGATCTTGATGGTGTTCTTGTTGGCGCCCACGGTACCGTCGGAACCCAGGCCGAAGAACTTGCACTCCGTGGTGCCGGGTTTCACGATGGAAATCTCCTCTTTCATCGGGAGACTCTTGAAGGTCACGTCGTCCACGATACCGATGGTGAAATCGTTCTTGGGCTCGGCCATTTCAAGATTCTCATAGACCGCGACAATCTGTGCGGGAGAAGTATCCTTGGAAGAAAGGCCGTAACGGCCGCCGACGATGAGCGGAGCGTTCTTCACGCCCTGGAAGACGGCTTTGACATCCACGAAAAGCGGCTCGCCCACGGCGCCCGGCTCTTTGGTCCGGTCGAGCACGGCGATGCGCTTGACGCTCTTCGGGAGGGCTTTGAGGAAATATTTGGCGGAGAAAGGACGGTACAGGCGGACGATAAGCACGCCGACTTTCTTGCCTTTGGCCTCAAGATAATCGATGGTCTCCTTGATGGTCTCGGTCACGGAACCCATCGCGATGATGACGTTCTCGGCGGCCGGGTCGCCATAATAGTCGAAGGGACGGTAGTCGCGGCCGGTCAGTTCGCTGATTTCACCCATATAGCGGGCGACGATGTCGGGCACCGCGTCATAGTAGCGGTTGCCGGCCTCGCGGGCCTGGAAATATACGTCGCCGTTCTGCGCGGTGCCACGGGTGACGGGAGCGTCGGGAGTCAGGGCTTTCTTGCGGAAAGCAGCCAGCGATTTCTCGCTGATCATCGCCTTGAGCGCCTCCTCGTCGAGAAGTTCGATTTTCTGAATCTCGTGGGAGGTGCGGAATCCGTCGAAGAAGTGCAGGAACGGAACGCTCGACTTGATGGCGGACAGGTGCGCGACGGCGGCCATATCCTCGGCTTCCTGGACGGAAGCGGAAGCGAGCATCGCAAAGCCGGTCTGGCGGCAGGCCATCACGTCCTGGTGGTCGCCGAAGATGGAAAGAGCTTCCGCCGCAAGTGCCCGTGCAGAGACGTGGAACACCGTAGGAAGAAGCTCTCCGGCAATCTTGTACATATTGGGAATCATCAGAAGGAGTCCCTGGGATGCGGTGAACGTCGTCGTCAGCGCACCCGCCTGCAGGGAGCCGTGGACAGCACCGGAGGCGCCTCCTTCGCTCTGCATTTCGGTGACTTTGACCACTTCGCCGAAGAGGTTTTTCTTGCCCTGCGACGCCCATTCGTCCACATACTCGGCCATCGTCGAAGACGGGGTAATAGGATAGATGGCGGCGTGCTCACTGAAGAGATAAGCAATGTGGGCGGCCGCCCAGTTGCCATCACAGGTGATAAATCTTTTTTCGTTAGCCATATCAGTTTTGTTTATGAATATACATCTGGCCGGGCTGCCTGTCGGGCACCGGTCATAAAAAGTTTTGACAAATATAAACAAATTACTGCACAATCGCCAATTTTCCCGCGTAAATTTTAATATTTTTGATTTATCGGGAAATATCGGTAAATTTGCGGGATAGATTCTGATTCTTGAAAGCGTTGCGTTCCCATACTTTCCGCATTCTTTCCGGTCTGGCGCTGGGCATCCTGCTCGTCTGGCTCGCCTTCCGGCAAGTCGAGTGGGAAGCGTTCCGGACGGGACTGTCCGCCTGCCGCTGGGAATGGGTGGCAGCCTCAATGGCAGCCGGGCTTTGTGCGTTGGTTTTCAGAGGATTTCGATGGCGGCGGCTGCTGCTTCCGGTCGAGCCCCGGACGCAGCGGATGCATACCATCGGAGCCTACTGCATCGGGAATCTGTGCAACTGTGCCCTGCCCGCCAGCGGAGAGCTGGTCCGCAGCGCCGTCGCCTGCCGGGACAAGAGCCGCTATGACAAGGTCCTGGGCACCGCCGCCGCGGAAAGGGTCGTGGACCTGCTGACTTTGGGAAGCATCCTGTTGCTTCTGGCCGTTTTCGGATGGAGGTTCATCGGGCAGTTCGTTATCCGGCATATTCTCGAACCGTTGGCGCTATCCCTGCAAAGCGCACGGGGGCTGGCGGTGTCGGGCGTCATTCTGCTGATCGGATGCGGCTTTTTCCTGCTGCTGCACCTGGGACGGAAATGGACCGTACTGAACAGGGCAAGGGCGTTTCTGCAGGGGATGTGGAAGGGAATCGCCAGCATACGGCAGATGCCGGGCAAAGGCTGGTTTCTGCTGGATACCGTCTGCATCTGGATCCTCTACTGGCTGCAAATCATCGCCGTATCCCAGGCGCTGTCCCTCGGTCTGCTGCCCAAGGACGCCCTGCTGCTGTCCGCCCTGGGGAGCATCGCCTCCGTCATTCCCGTACCGGGCGGCATCGGGGCCTACCACTACATCATCGCCCTCACGCTGCAATCCCTGTACGGAATGGAATGGAACACGGGCATCCTCTTCGCGACCCTCTGTCACGAATCCCAACTGCTGGTTTCCATTTTGAGCGGGGCTGTTTCCTGGCTTATTCTGCCAACTGATAAAGCGTGGACATCCCGGTAAATTCGTCCATCTTCATCGACACGATCTGCCCGTCGCTCTTGCGATAGCGGATTTCGATGTGGTTGTAGCCGCGCGGGAGTTTCTTGGCCGCATCCAGTACGGCCAGCCAGGCGTCGCCGTCATCCCGCACTTCGAGCGATGTCTTCTGCTCGGCGGAAAGGGTCTCCAGTTGGCCGGAGAAGGCACAGATGAGCGTCCGGGCCAGACCGCGCATCAGGATGTTCCTGCTCAGGTCGGACTTGATTTCCAGTCCCCCGCGGCGGTTGACCATCCGGTTGCCGTCGATGAGAAAATTCTCCTTGTCGGGATTCTCGTACGCCATATGTAGATACCCCTCCTTGCGGAACACGAGTTCCCCTTTGAGGGTGACGGGCGCTTTCCTGGGCTGGGTGCGGACTTCCGTGAAAGCGGCCTTGATTTCCGCACGGGCATTGCCGGCGCCGGCAATGGTCTGAATGATCTCTTCGGTCGTGGCGGCGGAAAGTCCCAGTACGGACAGCAGTGCCGCCGCGAGCAAAACACACTTTTTCATTTCAACAATTTTTTCTGGAACCAGCCCCACTTCATCAGCAGACGGAAGAGAAGGGGCTGCAAGGCATAAGTTATCAATATGGTGGCCGTCATTCCAATCAAGGTGCAGATGCCGATGGAATGGATGGCCGGATGAACGGCGAAAAGCAGGGAGCCCGTCACCACCATCAGGGCGAAGGCGGAGAAGAGGATGGCCGCCTTGTGGCAGGTCAGCAGACGGTAGGC
>CADBLM010000183.1 GCA_902795445.1 uncultured Bacteroidia bacterium | reverse complement strand
GGTGCTCGAAGGAACGGTCAAAAACATCACCAACTACGGCGTGTTCGTGGACCTCGGCGGCGTGGACGGTCTCATCCACATCACCGACCTTTCCTGGGGCCGCATCAACCACCCCGAAGAGGTGGTCGCCCTCGACCAGAAGATCAACGTCGTCATCCTCAATTTCGACGAGACCAAAAAGCGTATCGCCCTCGGTCTCAAACAGCTCACTCCTCATCCCTGGTCCGCGCTGGATCCTAACCTCAAGGTCGGCGACAAGGTCAAGGGCAAGGTCGTGCTGATTGCCGACTACGGCGCCTTCGTGGAAATCGAGCCGGGTGTCGAAGGCCTGATCCACGTTTCCGAAATGAGCTGGAGCCCCCGCCTGCGCATCGCCCAGGATTTCCTGAAGGTCGGTGACGAGGTAGAGGCCCAGATCCTGACCCTCGACCGTGAGGAAAAGAAGATGTCCCTCGGCCTGAAGCAGCTGACCCCCAACCCTTGGGACAGCATCAGCGCGAAATATCCCGTCGGCAGCAAGCACGAGGTGCTCGTCCGCAATGTGACGAACTTCGGCGTCTTCGCCGAACTGGAAGAAGGTGTGGAAGGTATGATCCGCAACAGCGACCTGTCCTGGACCAAGCCCGCCCATCCCTCCGAAGTCGTCAAGGTGGGTGACAAGATCGAGGTCCTGATTCTCGACGTGGACGAGGCCAACCGCAAACTTTCCCTCGGTCACAAGCAGCTCCTGCCTAATCCTTGGGATGAAATCGAGAGCAAGTACGGCGTGGGCACCGTCATTGAGGCGACCATCGCTTCCATTGACGAGAAGGGCAATGCCAAGTTCGCCCTTGACGGCCTCGAAGGCACCTGCTCCGCCAAGGATCTGGTCAAGGAAGACGGAAGCACCCCCGCTGTCGGCGACACCCTCTCCTTCAAGGTGGTCGGCCTGAAGAAGCAGACCAAGACGGCCGTCCTCTCCCACGTGAAGACCTATGCCGCTCCCGAGAAGAAATCCGAGAAGGCTGCTTCCGAGTCCGTTTCCACCGACAAGGCGGTCAAGATGATCAACAACAACGTCGAGAAGACCACCCTCGGTGACATCGACGTCCTCGCCGCCCTCAAGGAGAAACTTGAGAAAGGTGAGTGATTTTGAACTGACGGTCCTCGGCACGGCTTCGGCCCTGCCGATGGCCCATCGCTATCCAAGCGCCCAGGTCCTTTCGGTACCGGGGCGCTTGTTTTTGATTGATTGCGGCGAGGGAACGCAGATGCAACTGCGGCGCGGGGGATTTTCTTTCTTGAAAATCGAAGCGGTTTTCCTCTCCCACACCCACGGGGACCATTGTTTCGGCATCTTCGGCCTCCTGTCCACGATGTCGATGCTCGGCCGCGAACAGCCGCTCAAGGTCTATGCCCCCGTTACGTTCGCACCGATTCTGGACTTTTTCCTGCGGCAGTTCGGAGGAGAACTCCGTTTTCCCGTGGAACACGTCGCGCTGGAGATGAACAGTCCGCAATGCATCTATACCTCCTCCAAGATGACGGTGGACGCTTTCCCGCTGGAGCACGTCGTGCCCTGTTACGGTTTTCTCTTCCGTCAGGCCGAGCCTCCGCTCAATATCCGCAAGGAACGGCTTGAACAATATCATCTCTCCATTGCGGAGATAGCGGCCCTCAAGCGGGGGGAGGATGTCCTGCGACCCGCCGGCCCTTTTACGGAGCCCTGCGCGGAGAACGGCTTCGTGCCGCAGTCCGGCACGGACGCTCCCTGCCTGATGCGGGCGGAGGATTTTACCTATGTTCCATACCGGCCGGCTTCCTATGCCTATTGCAGCGACACCAGGCCTTTTCCCCGGCTGGCGGACTGGGTCAGGGGAGTAAGCCTGCTCTATCACGAAGCGACCTATCTGGCAGATATGGAGGACAAGGCCTTTGTGCGCGGACATTCGACCGCGGCGCAGGCAGCCCGCTGTGCCCGTGATGCCGGGGCTTCCCGCTTGATGCTCGGACATTTTTCTTCCAAGGTGACCGACCATCAGTTGTTTCTCGAAGAGGCCCGGGAGATATTTCCGGCCTGCTGTCTTGCAAATGAATTGGAAAGTTACGATATTTGCGGGCTATGAGAAAGTTGTTTTTCATTTTGATTCTCCTGCTGGCGGCCTTGTCCGCCTCGACGTCGTATGAGGCCTATATCGATATGTATGCACCGACGGCCGTGGATGAAATGTACCGGAGCGGCATACCGGCCAGCATTACCCTGGCCCAGGGCTTGCTGGAGTCCCGGGCCGGACAGTCCGAGCTGGCGATGTATGCCAACAACCATTTCGGCATCAAATGCCACCGCGACTGGAAAGGGGAGAAGGCCTATCGCGACGACGACAAGAAGCACGAATGTTTCCGTAAATACAAGAAGGCGGCCGAATCGTATCGCGACCATTCCGATTTCATCCGTTACCGCGACCGCTATAAATTCCTTTTCGATTACGAACTGACGGATTACAAGAGTTGGGCCTATGGCCTCAAAAAGGCCGGATATGCCACGGACAAGGCTTATGCCGAAAAACTGATTGCGCTCATCGAGCGTTACAATCTCCAGCGCTTCGATACAATGAAGCCCGGTGACCTGCCCGAGGAGAAGCCGCTGACCCCCATCCGCAAGAAACAGCAGGAGGAGGAACGGCTTCAGGGACCTCCCTATCCTCCGCTCAAACTGGAGGAGGCGGAAAAGGTGGATGTCGCGACGGAGTTCTCCTTCTCCCTGGACCGTCCGGTCTATGCCAAGAACGGCGTCAATTTCGTCTATGCGATGGAAGGGGAGACCTATGAGACCATCGCGGAGGACTTCAATCTGTTCAAGTTGGAAATCTATCGGTTCAACGACGTCAAGAAAGGGAGCCGCCAGCCGCGTCCCGGCGAGGTGGTCTATGTGCACGCCAAGAAGGAGCGGACGGCCCGCGGCCTGGACAAGCATATCGTCGAGTCGGATGACGAGTCGCTTTGGGAAATTGCCCAGCGCTATGGTGTGACGCTCAAGAGCATCTGCAAACGCAACGGCTTTTCGGACCAATATGTGCTGGCGGAGGGAGATGCCGTTAAATTGAGGTAAGTATGGCGAAAAAGAAGGAATATTCTCTGAAGGTCCGCGTCCTCATCGGCGCGGCGCTCCTGCTGTTGGCCGTACTGTCCGTCTGGGCGGGCATTTACATCCGTGACGGCAAGATGTCCAATTTCCGGGGGGATTTCATCCTGTTCATTTCGGATACGACGACGGCGGACGGCCTGATGGCCCGTTTCCGCCGCGATACCCTCTGCAAGAGCGCGGGCAGTCTCGAACGTGCGTTCAAGCGGGAGGATATGGAGCATCAGATCCGGGTGGGCCGCTACGAAATCAAGAAAGAGTTTTCCAGCATCGAATTCGTCCGGATTATCAAGCGCGGGTGGCAGAAACCCTGCCGGCTGACGCTTTCAGGTACGCTCCGTTCCAAAGGGGCCGTGGCGGCAAAAATCGCCTCGCAGATGATGGTGGATTCCGCGCAGATAGCCGTCGCCCTCAATGATGACGCCTTTCTCGCCCAGTTCGGTTTCGATTCCCGCAATGTGTACAGTATGATACTCCCCGATACCTATGAGATGTATTGGAACGCGAGCGTCTATGAGATTTTCAAGCGTTTCTATGAGGAATATGAACGCTTCTGGAACGAGAACCGCCGGGCGGCGGCCGAGGCGCAGCGTCTGACGCCGCTGGAGGTGTCCATCCTGGCTTCCATCGTCGCGGGGGAGACCAACCGCAATGACGAATATCCTTACGTGGCAAGGGTGTATCTGAATCGTCTGAACCGGAATATGAAGCTCCAGGCCTGTCCGACCATCTGTTTCCTCTATGATTATAAAATCCGCCGGGTGCTCAAGTCGCACCTCAAGGTCGATTCTCCGTACAATACTTATATGTATGCGGGCCTGCCTCCCGGCCCCATCTGCGTGCCGCCCAAGGCCAGCATCGAGGCCGTGCTCCATCCGGCTTCCGGCAACTATCTCTATTTCAGTGCAAATCCCGCGTTTGACGGGACCAACCGTTTCGCTTCCAGTTATGCGGAACACCAGCAGATGGCCAAGGAATATCACAAGGCCATTTCGGAGCGGCAGAAAGCCGAATTATAATTCCTTGATGTATTCGATTTTGTCCACGACGAATTTGTGGTGGCCGCGCCAGGGGAGGGCTCCGCGGTATTCCTTATAGTGCAGTTGCACGAGGCATCCGCTCTTGCGCATCAGGGTCTCCGCCACATTCTTGTCTTCCACCGAAAAATTGAATTCGTTGGATTGCAGTCCGCTGCCGGGAGTGCTTTTGACGGAACCTTTCGATGTCAGGCCGGACTGGATGAGGCGGCCCTCATAGGTCTTGAAGACGATGCCCTTATAGACGACGAAATTCAATTCGCCCGCCTTGGTCCCTTCGCCGAACACGAAATAATAATGGAAATAGAAGGCCCCCGCCCCCATCAGCGCGGCGAGGATGCATACCCAAAGAATGATTTTTTTCAAGGTCGTCATTATATATAACCATAAACTGGCGAAACAGTCCTCCTGTTCCGCCTATCGATAATCTAAAGGGAAAACGGCTTAAAGTTCTTCGAATTCAACATCGGAAAATCCTTTCTCCGCAATCCCGTCAGCACGTTCCGTACCGTTGTAATTCGGCTTGACTCCGTTGCGGTGAATATATTCCACCACTTCATTCAAGCCTTCCAAAAACTTTTCAAAGTCTTCCTTGTAGAGAAAGATTTTGTGTTTGTCATAGGCGAAACTTCCATCCCTTTCCACCTTGCGCTTACTTTCCGTAATCGTAAGGTAATAATCACCACCACGAGTCGCCTTGACATCAAAGAAGTATGTACGTTTTCCCGCCCTTACCGGCTTGGAAAATACATCTTCCGCGGAACGGTCAAAACTGTTGGTCCCGTCCTGAAAATCGTCGTTAAGCATCTTGTAATGTTGTTGTCTCTAAATATTTTGCAAATATAAAATTAATTTGATAAAATAATGTATCTTTGCATAAAATTTCTTTGAATATGTTGAACAGAAGAATATTGAGGATTAAGGTTTTCAAGGCGTTGTATGCGGCGGTTCAGACGTGGGACTCATCCTCACCGGCCTCCCTGGAGAGCGCAAAAGCCGATTTCCGCCAATCTCTGGAGGCGACCCGGAAACTGTATCTGTTTATGTTGGGCATCGTCCAACCTTTGACGACGCTCGCCGCTTCCCGTCTCGAAGCGGCCAAAGGAAAGGCCCATCTGACCGAGGAGGACCTTTATCCCAATACCAAATTTGCCGACAATGCCCTGTCGGTCTATCTTTCGGAAAACAAGGATTTCCAGAAGGCTTTCTCTGCGGAGAAATTTTCCTGGCAGCAGTATGACCTCGTGTTGAAGAAAGTGCTCAACAGCGTGATGGAAAAAGACTGGTACCGGCGTTATATGACCCAACCGGGTACCTCCCTGAAAGAGGACTGCAAGCTCTTCAAGCGCATTTTTGAAGAGGAATTCGTCGGACTGCCCGAGCTGGAAGACCTCCTCGAAGAGATGAATATCTGGTGGAATGACGACCTGGCTTATGCGCTGACCTGGTGCTGCAATGCCTTCTCGGACATTGCGGCGGGCAAGGACTGGCAGTTGCCGCCTCTGTACCAGAGCGAGCTGCTCTCCCGCAACGGAAAATCCGATGTGGACGATGACAAGCGTTTCTCCGACAAACTGCTGGAGTATGCCTTCTGCCATTACCGGGACTATTCGGACCGGGCGGCTTCCCTGGCTTCCGGCTGGGAAAAAGACCGCTTGGTGCAGACGGATATCTGTCTCATCGTCTGCGCCTTGTCGGAGTGCGTCCACTTTGCGGACATTCCGCTGCGGGTGTCGATGAACGAATATGTGGAAATCTCCAAGTTCTACGGTTCTCCCAAGAGCAGCATCTTCGTCAACGGCATTATTGACAAACTCGTCCGGCAGATGCAGGAGAGTGGGGAGATTGTCAAGAAGTAAAATCTTAAAAACCATACGTTTATGAACTATCTTTTCGTGTTTTTGCAGAGTGCTCCCCAAGGTGGAAGCAGCCTTTCGATGTGGATTATGATTCTGCTGATCTTCGTCGTGATGTACTTTTTTATGATTCGTCCGCAGAACAAGCAGCGCAAGGAACTGGAAAAATTCCTCGGTGCCCTCAAGAAAGGGGACAAAGTCGTCACCATCGGCGGTATCAACGGCGTCGTGAAGGAGGTGAAGGAGGCCAAGGTCATTCTTGAAGTGGACAAGGATGTCTGCATCACCTTCAACAAGTCCGCCATCCAGGGCCCTCAGCAGACGGCTGCTCCCAAGGAGGCTCCCAAGAAAGAAGAAAAGGCCGCCAAGAAAGAAGAAAAGCCCGAAGAAAAATAATTCCCGGGCGTGGCTGTTCTGAAGGATATATTCGCCCGGTCGCTCATTGTCAAGAACAAGGAGTGGGTGGCCCTCCTGCTGTCCCTTTTGTTGTCGGCGGCGGTATGGTCCATCCATAACCTGTCGCTGAAGTATTCCGTCGTGCTGGCCGTTCCGGTGCTGGCCGAATGTGACGGGCTGGACGGTTTTGCGACGCAGGCCTCGGAGGTCTCGGTGGTGACGGCCAAGTGCCGGGCCACCGGTTTCGATATCCTCTCGGACCGCAGGTATGACAGCGGCAATCCTTGCCGCGTCCGCTTTTCCCGGGAACACTTGCACGCCTATGAGGGCGGTGCCTTCTATATTACCGGAGAAGAAATCGCCAACTATACCCACGCGATTTTCGGAGAATCCGCCGGAATGGAAAATTTTATCGGAGACACCCTGTTTTTCCATTTCCCCCGGCGGGATTGCAAGAAAGTGCCGGTCGTGCTCAAGGCCAATATCTCCCTCGCGCCGCAGTACGTGATTTCAGACAGCATAGAACTGACGCCGGATTCCGTATTGGTCTATGCGGACCCGGCCCGCCTGGAGCGTATCGGGGCCGTGGAGACCCGGATGCTCATCACGCAGCCCCTCTCTTCGGAAAAACGCGGCATCCTCAAATTGCGCGTCCCTTCCGCCACCCGGCTTTCGCAGCAGCAGATCACTTACCGGATTCCCGTCCATCGCTGCGTGGAAAAAATTTTCTACCTGCCGGTCCGGCTTGAAAACGTGCCGAAAGGCAGAAACTATCTTCCTTCCGTCAAGGAAGTCCGCCTGACAGCCAATTGCGTCTTTCCCCTGGAAGAAGGGGTGGAAAAGGAACTCTCCGTCATCGTTGACGCGCAGCAGCTGCTCAAAGAGCCGGGCGCAACGGCTGTGCTCCGTCTGAACTGTCAGCCGGACTGGCTGCTGGATTATCGCATCACCCCTTTGACCGTCACGCTTTCGGAATGAAATCCCTGCTCATCACCGGTCCCATCGGCGGCGGAAAATCCCTCGTCTGCCGGATGCTGCGAAGCTGCGGCGTTCCGGTCTATGACTGTGACAGCCGTGCCAAGGAGGTGTATGTCCGTCATCCCGAATTGTTGGAACGGATGGAAGCGGCCCTTCAGATGCCTTTGCGGGCGGAGGACGGCCGGACGTTGGACCGGGCGAGGCTGGCGCGGCGCATCTTTTCCGACCCGCAGGCCCGGCGGACCGTCAACGCCTTGGTCCATCCCCTGGTCGTGCAGGATATGGACGAGTGGCAGGAAGGACAGAGTGCCCGGCTCGTCGCTTTCGAATCGGCCCTCTTCCTGAGTCCGGAAGCCGGTGCCTCCCGTCCGTTCGATGCCGTCTGGTATGTCGATGCACCGCGGGAAGTGCGTCTGCAACGCATCGTCGGCCGCGATGCCTGTACGCCGCAGCAGGCGCAGGCCCGTATGGATGCCCAGGCCCTCAGTCCCGACGATTCCCGCGTGGACCTCATCCTGCTCAACGACGGCGGCGAGGCGGCCCTCGCCCGACAGGTAGCGGACGCCCTGCGACAACTTGACCCTCAAACAGATTATCGTAAAATCAATAACATTCTATGAAAACAGATTTGACCAAAACCCTCGCCGTCTCCGGACAGAGCGGCCTTTATACCTATCTCGCGCAGTCCCGCGGCGGCGCTATCGTGGAGTCGATGGTGGACCACAAGAGAATGACTGTCAACCTCCACAGCCGCCTGACCGCGCTCTCTGACGTCTCCATCTATACAGACGAGGGCGAGATGAAGCTTCAGAACGTTTTCCTGGCCCTTTCCTCCGCGCTGGCTGGAGCTGATGCCCCGACCTCCAAGTCGGATGCCAAGGAGATTCAGGCCCTGTTCGAGAAGGCCGTTCCTACCTATGACCGGGACCGTTTCTATCTCTCCCATATGAAAAAAATCCTCGACTGGTACAACTGCCTGGTCCAATATGCCTCCCTGGATTTTGTCGAGGAGGGAGAAGAGTCCAAGCAGGAGCAAGAGGCATAATCCGTCCGTGAAACAAAGCCTTCAGACCCTGACGCTCGGTTGCAGCAAGAACCGGGTGGACAGCGAGCATTTGCTTTCGCTGCTCTCGGAGCGCTATGACTTGGTGCCCGAGGAGGAAAGCCGTGATGTGGACGTCCTGCTCATCAATACCTGCGGCTTCATCGCCGACGCCAAGGAAGAAAGCATCCAGTGCATCCTGGAGCAGGTGGAACGCAAGAAGCAGGGGCAGGTCGGCAGGGTGGTCGTCTTCGGCTGCCTGAGCGAACGTTATGCCGGAGACCTTCCGGGACTGATTCCCGAAGTGGATGCCTGGTTCGGAGCGCGGAATTTCGGACCGCTGCTGCAATATCTCGGCGTCAGCGCTTCCTTCGATACGGCCGGACGCTGTCTGACGACGCCCGCCCACTATGCCTATCTGAAGATTTCCGAGGGCTGCGACCGCAGGTGTTCCTACTGCGCCATTCCCTATATCAGAGGCGCCCATCGTTCCGTTCCGATGGAACAGTTGGTCGCCGAGGCGCGGATGCTGGCGGCGCGGGGCGTGAAAGAATTGATTGTCGTCGCGCAGGACAGTACCTATTACGGCTTGGACCTTTATCGGCGCAGGGCACTGGCGGACTTGCTCCAGGCCCTGTCGGAGATAGACGGCATCGAATGGATTCGCATCCATTACAGTTATCCCGACGATTTTCCGGAGGATGTCATCGACCAGATGGCGACCAATCCCAAGGTCTGTGCCTATATGGACATCCCTTTGCAGCACATTTCGGACGCTGTCCTTTCCAAGATGCGTCGGGGGGTCACCGGGGAATGGACGCGCTCGCTCATCCGTCGGATGCGGGAGCGCGTGCCGGGACTGG
>CADBLM010000182.1 GCA_902795445.1 uncultured Bacteroidia bacterium | reverse complement strand
TGCGGAGAGTGAGGGATTCGAACCCCCGGAGGCTTGCACCTCAACAGTTTTCAAGACTGCCGCCTTAAACCACTCGGCCAACTCTCCTGAATCGTCTCAAGACTGCAAAGGTAAGACTTTTCCGTAAAAGTCCCAAAAAGAGAGAATCTTTTTGGGATAAAAAGGAGAAATGCTTTTGTGAAAAGTTGCAGGTGGTCTTGTGAAAAATGGGGCGAAAATTCTTGCGAAAATGGGCGGATTTTTTGTAACTTTGCAGGCCAAGAAGAACAATGTAATTTTCAGTTATGTCATTTATTGAAGATAGAGTTGCTCTGGATGGCCTTACATTTGATGACGTCCTGCTCATCCCGGCTTATTCGGAGGTTTTGCCCAGGGAAGTTTCCCTCAAAAGCCGTTTTTCCAGAAATATTTGCCTCAATATCCCGATTGTTTCCGCCGCAATGGATACGGTGACGGAAGCGCCGATGGCGATTGCGCTGGCCCGGGAGGGCGGTATCGGAGTTATTCACAAGAATATGTCCATCGAGGCGCAGGCGGCCGAGGTCCGCAAGGTCAAGCGTGCGGAGAACGGTATGATCAACGACCCGGTCATCATCAGCAAGGACCAGACGGTCGGCGATGCGCTCCGCCTGATGCGCGAAAACCATATCGGCGGCATTCCGGTCGTCGATGCGGGACATAAACTGGTGGGTATCGTAACCAACCGTGACGTCCGTTTTCAGGAGGATATGTCAGTCAAGATCGAGGAGGCGATGACCTCGCAGAATCTGGTGACCATCCGCGACAACCGGACGGACCGTGAGTATGTC
This sequence comes from uncultured Bacteroidia bacterium, assembly GCA_902795445.1. Classification (GTDB taxonomy): domain Bacteria; phylum Bacteroidota; class Bacteroidia; order Bacteroidales; family UBA932; genus Cryptobacteroides. The sequence goes on along the minus strand of CADBLM010000182.1, from coordinate 3,332 downwards.
AAGTCGGTTCTTCAGAAGAACAAGGTCGAGAAACTTCCGGTGGTGGATGCTGAAGGACATATCGTCGGACTCATTACCTATAAGGACCTGATCAAAGAGGTGCTGCATCCCAATGCCTGCAAGGATGCACGCGGACGCCTGCGTTGTGCGGCGGGTGTCGGCATTACCAAGGACGCCCTGGACCGTGTGGAGGCTCTGGTGGCGGAGAATGTGGATGCCGTGGTGCTGGACTCCGCACACGGTCACAGCAAGGGGGTCGTCGATACCCTCAAACGCATCAAGGCGGCCTATCCCGGCCTGGATGTGGTGGTGGGCAACATTGCCACGGCGGAAGCGGCCAAGTACCTGATTGAGAGCGGCGCGGACGGTATCAAGGTCGGTATCGGCCCCGGCAGCATCTGTACGACCCGTATCGTCGCCGGCGTGGGCGTCCCGCAGTTGACCGCCATCTACGAAGTGAGTCATGCGGCCAAAGGCAGCGGCGTACCGGTCATTGCGGACGGCGGTCTGCGCTATTCGGGTGATATCGTCAAGGCCCTCGCGGCCGGCGGAGACTGCGTGATGTGCGGCTCGATGTTCGCCGGTACCGAAGAGGCGCCGGGCGAGACCATCATCTTCAACGGAAGGAAGTTCAAATCCTACCGCGGAATGGGGTCCATTGACGCGATGAACGCCGGTTCCCGCGACCGTTATTTCCAGGATGGGGTGGACAGTACGAAGAAACTGGTGCCCGAAGGCATCGTGGGACGGGTCCCGTACAAGGGCACGCTGGAGGAGACGGTCTATCAGCTCGTCGGCGGCATCCGTTCCGGTATGGGCTACTGCGGCGCGAAAGATATTCCGACGCTTCAGAAGGCCCGCTTTACCCGGGTGACGTCCAGCGGCGTGATTGAGAACCACCCGCACGACATCACCATCACCAAGGAGACGCCGAACTATACGAGAGGGGAGTAGCGTCCCGTAGCGGCGTATCCCTCCTGACGGAAGAATAGAAACATACATTAATATTATTATGCACAACGGTACCTTTATCGCGGAAGAGTTCGTCAAGTCTTCCATCCAGGAGCTCAAGGAAAGCCTGGGCAACGACATCGTCATCCTCGGCCTGTCCGGCGGTGTGGATTCCACCGTCACGGCCTTGCTGCTCCACAAAGCCATCGGCAAAAACCTTCACTGCATCTTCGTGGACCACGGATTGCTCCGCAAGAACGAGTTTGAGGACGTGATGGCCAGTTACGAACAATTCGGTCTCAATGTCAAAGGTGTCCGTGCCGCCGACCGTTTCTTCGCAGCCTGCAAGGGCATCACCGACCCCGAACTCAAGCGCAAGGCCATCGGCAAGACGTTCATCGACGTTTTCAACGAGGAAGCCCGTAAGGAGAAAGACGCCAAATGGCTCGCCCAGGGTACAATCTGGCCGGATATCGCCGAATCGCATTCCGACAAGGGGACCATCAAGAGCCATCACAACGTGGGCGGCCTTCCCGAGGAAATGCACCTCGGTCTGGTCGAGCCGCTCAAATACCTGTATAAATTCGAAGTCCGCGAGGCGGGCAGGGTACTCGGTCTGGACGATTATTTCCTCGGCCGCCATCCTTTCCCCGGTCCGGGTCTGGGCGTGCGCTGTCTGGGCGAACTGACCCCCGAGAAGATTGCCATTCTCCAGAATGCCGACAAGATTTGGATTGACTCCCTGCGCGAAGCCGGTCTGTACGACAAGGTGTGGCAGGCCGCCGCGATTTTCGTCCCCGTCAAGACGACCGGCGTAACCGACGGGCACCGCACCTATGAAAATGTCATCGCCCTGCGGGCCGTCAACAGCAAGGATGCCGTCACCGCCCAGATCGTCCATCTCCCCTGGGAGTTCCTCGACAAGGTCCAGAACGACATCATCAGCCAGGTGGAGGGGGTCAACCGCGTGGTCTTCGACATTTCTTCCAAACCCCAGGCGACCATCGAGTGGGAGTAAAGTTCAGCCCCTCCGTTTACCGCTTCCGGTAGCGAAGGGGTTTTGTTTGAATCAACTTAACCTTTATAACCTATGTCACAAGAACAACAACCCATCTATGATGCCAGGACGCTGGGCAAGCCCAAGATGCTCCTGCTCGGTTTCCAGCACATGTTCGCTATGTTCGGCGCCACGGTCCTGGTTCCTACCATCACCGGCCTGTCCGTCTCCGCCACCTTGCTCTTTGCAGGTATCGGCACGCTGATTTTCCATCTGCTGACCAAATGGAAAGTACCTGCCTTCCTCGGATCTTCCTTCGCCTTCCTCGGCGGCTATGCCGCGGTCAAGGAAATGGGCGTCGCCGCCGGATTTACCGTTCCCCAGGCTCTGACCTATGCCTGTTTGGGCGTTTTCTTCGCCGGTCTGATGTACTTCATCCTCGCCGGACTGGTCTATGCCTTCAGCACCCGCAAGGTGATGCGTTATTTCCCGCCCATCGTCACGGGCCCCATCATCATCGCCATCGGTCTGAACCTTTCCGGTACGGCTGTCAACAGTTGTACGGACAACTGGTGGATTGCGCTGGTCGCGATCTGCACCATCATTGTCTGCAACATCTGGGGCAAGAAGATGATCAAGATCATCCCCATCCTGCTGGGTGTGGTCGTCTCCTATGTCTTCGCCGCCTGCATCGGCAAGGTGCACTTCGAGGCTGTTCACGCCGCTCCCTGGATCGGTCTTCCGTTCAAGATGGAGAATACGGTATTCGCCATTTTCAAGAGCCCTGACTGGGGCCTCATCCTGAGCGCGATTATCGCCATCATCCCCATTTCCCTCGCCACGATGGTCGAACACATCGGCGACGTCTGCGCCATTTCCTCGACGACCAGCCAGAACTTCCTCAAGGAACCCGGCCTGCACCGTACCTTGATGGGCGACGGTCTCGCCACGATGGTCGCCTCCTTGTTCGGCGCTCCCGCCAATACGACCTATGGGGAGAATACCGGCGTACTGAACATTACCCGCGTATATGACCCCCGCGTGGTCCGTATCGCCGCCTGCCTGGCCATTCTCTTCTCCTTCTCGCCCAAATTTGCCGCCGTCGTCAGTTCGATGCCCGTGGCGACCGTCGGAGGTGTCTCCCTCGTGCTCTACGGTATGATTTCGGCCGTCGGTGTGCGTAACATCGTCGAGAACAAGGTGGACTTCACCAATTCCCGCAATGTCATCATCGCCGCCCTCATCCTGGTGCTCTCCATCGGTATCAGCTACGGCCCCGGCGCCATCAGTTTCGGCAAGATTTCCTTCTCCGGACTGGCCGTCGCCGCCATCGTCGGTATCGTCCTCAACGCCATCCTGCCCGGCAAGGACTATGAGTTCGGCA
>CADBLM010000181.1 GCA_902795445.1 uncultured Bacteroidia bacterium | reverse complement strand
TTGCGCTGGATTCTTCCCTGATCAATCACTCGAACAACGCCTCTCAGTCAAAGACAGGGAAGGCGGATGCGGAGGTCGTGTTCAGCGTCAGCCGCCAGCTCGCCAAAAGGGGCCGCTCGGTCTCCTTGTACTCGCGTTTCCGTTATTATGACAACGGACAGGGATATTCTGCGGAAAACACCGTCCGCTACTATAAAATCAAGGTCAATCCGGACTCTGTCCTGTATCGCCGGCAACATTATGACGAGTACGCCGGAACTTTCTATACGATGTTGCAGGGGGCGTGGAACGAGCCTTTGACCAAGCAGGTACATTTGCAGTTCCAGCTGCGGGAAGAGTTCCACAGCAGCAGCCGCAAGCGGGATTTCGAGTCTCAGCCCCTGCTGTCGAGCAACGGCCGTTACCGCTTTCTGGCGACGCAGATGCAGGTGAATGTGCGTCTCTTGTATAAGAAATGCAAATACACGCTCGGCGTGACGCTCAAGCCGCAGAATACCTGGCTGCAATACCTTGAGGGCTCCGCCTGGAAAAGCGTGAATGCTTTCGTCTTCAACGCCGCTCCCAATCTGTCGGTCAATTATACGCCTTCCAAGACGCACAAACTCAGTTTTGTCTATTCGAGCTGGTCCGGCCAGCCCTCCCTGTACAACCTTGTGCCGGTCGCCAGCGGGACCAATCCCCAGTACCTGCATTACGGCAATCCCGGGCTGAAGCCTTCGTTTACGCACCGGGCCACGCTCAATTATAATTTTTCCAATCCCAAGGCGCAGAACAGCATCGTGGCGTCGCTCCAGTGGCGCCTGGTGGAGAATGCCGTGTGCAATTCGACGGTCTTCGATGTCGAGACGGGTGCCCGGACCATCACACCGGCCAATATCGGCGGCAACTGGAACCTGTCGGGCTCGGTCGTATATAACGAGACGTTCCGCCAAAGTCCCTTTGCGTTGACTACGAATCTGTCGTGGGACTACAAGAACGACGTTTCCCTGCTATACAACAATCTGATTAAAAGGGATGAAACCAATACGGTGCATCGCTTGATGACCAGGCTTTCTGTGAACGGGACCTATCGCAACGACTGGTTGGAAATGGGGCTCGGCATAGACGGCAGTTACACCTGGGAGCAGAGCTTATTGCGTCCGGAAATGAACCGAGACCCCCGTACGCTGACGCCGACGCTGTCGCTGATGTTTTTCCTGCCGGAAAATATCCGTCTCGGGACGGACTTGGACGTGGTGTTCCAGCGCGGTTTCCGTTATGCCGACCTGGACCGCAATTATTATGTCTGGAATGCGTCGGCCAGCTGGACTTTCCTGAAGAAGGCGGCGACGCTGCGTTTAGAGGCCTTCGATATCCTGCATCAGTTGCCCGATATCATCGCCAATTTCACTTCCACCAGCCGCTGCCTGTCGGTCTATTCCTCGAGAAACAGTTATATCCTCCTGAGTTTCATCTACCGTTTTTCGTGGTAGCGCATTGGTCGGTGGCGACGGCGTTTCTGTCGTTGAGGCGGGCATACAGGCGGGCGATGAGGGCGCCGGAGATGTTGTGCCAGACGCTGAAAACGGCTCCCGGGACGCTGGCCAGGGCCAGGTCAGGGAAATGAGCGGCGGCCAGGCTGCACGCGAGTCCCGAGTTCTGCATTCCCACTTCGACGCTTACGGTCGTGGCCTTTTGCCTGCCGAGGCGCAGCAGACGGGCTGCCGCATAGCCCAGGGCATATCCGCAGAGGTTGTGCAGGATGACGGCGGTGATGACAATCCAGCCGCAACTGTGCAGTTTTTCGGCATTGGCCGCAACCACGGCGACGACGATGAGGGTGATGACAAGGGTGGAAAAAGCGGGCAGGTAAGCGGTCGCCTTTGTCGTGATGTCCGGGAAGAAACGCTTGGCCAGCAGTCCCAGCGCAATCGGCAGGAGGATGACCTGGACGATGGACAGGAACATTCCCCAGAAATTTACGGGAATGACGGCCCCGGCCAGCAGTTTGACCAGCAGGGGAGTGGCTATCGGTGCCAGCAGGGTGGACACCATCGTCATTCCGACCGACAGGGCGACATCTCCTTTGGCGAGGAAAGTGATGACGTTGGAACTGGTGCCGCCCGGGCAGCAGCCCACCAGCAGGACGCCGACCGCCAGTTCCGGCGGCAGGCTCATCAGGCGGACCAGGCACCAGGCAATGCCCGGCATCAGCAGAAACTGGCAGACGACTCCGATGCAGACCTCCTTGGGCCGGGCAAAGACCCCCGCGAAATCTTTCCATTCCAGCGTCAGTCCCATTCCGAACATCACGCAGCCCAGCAGGGCGCTGATCCACGAAGTCTTGACAACGTCCATCACTTCCGGCCACACGAATGCCGCCACGGCCGCCGCCAGTACAATCACCGCCATATAGCGCGTCACCCAATCACAAAACCGTTTCATCCCTCTGACCGTTTATCTTAAAACCACCGCTGATTTTCATTGTATGATTGTTAGATTTTGTGGCAAATATACATTTTCTGCGTGGTAGATGAAAATTTTCTGGCAGGATGAAAGCGGAGGACTTCCTGGGCATTGATCCTGTAGCGTTATTCAAGCAGTTGTCGCAGGCGGTTTTACCGCTCCGTTGCGAGCCATCGTCCCCAGGGGAAGACTTTCTCAAACGATGTCGGGCAGGATATCCCCGTAGAGGGGCCTGTAGGGGCACATCCCGTGCAACACCCGCCTCGCAGCCCCCGATGTCGTTGCAACATCTTCCTTCTGCCCTCATCTGTGGCACATCGCTGCCCGACATCGTTTGACGAATGAGATACCGCGAGCGGCTGCTGCCTGCCGCTTCGGCGTTTTTGACGAGCCGGGCGTTTGCCTCGCTTTCGCGCGTCACATCCTTTTCCCCTGCGGGGCGCAAAAATTCTTCGCGACAAAAAGTTTTTTTTGGGGGGGGGAGGGATGCCGTTTGCAACTTAATACTTGACCTTGAAGTAATTCAGTAAAGCCCTATATTGGTCCTGGGCGGCAAGGCAAGTGTCTGAAAGGTAACCGTTGACGTGCCCCCATTCGCGCAGGCCGCGATAGTAGAAGAGTTTGAGTTCTTCGGTGATAATAAAGGGAACAAGGCGGTTGGCAAGGCATTCCTTGAACATTATCAGGCGGCCGACACGGCCGTTACCATCCTGGAAGGGGTGGATGCGTTCAAACTGGCAATGCAGGTCAATAATGTCTTCCAGAGATTTCTGTTTCTTGGAGTTGTAGTGCTTGAGCAGTGCGGACATCTTCGAGTGGACTTGCTCGGGTGGAATGGTTTCATTACCTCCCACCTCGTTGGGCAGGCGCTTGTAGTCTCCTACATTGAACCAGTCCTTCCGGCTGTCGGAAGTGCCGGTCTTCAAGATCCGGTGGAGTGCTTTGATAAGAACTTCCGAAAGCCGGTCTTCTGCGTGGTCAATGATGTAGTCAATACAGCGAAAGTGGTTGATGGTCTCTACAATGTCATCCACATTGATACTGTCTTCCGTGATGCCAATCGTGTTGGTCTCGAAAATGTATCTGGTCTGCTCGTGGGTCAGCCTGCTTCCCTCGATGTGATTGGAGTTATAGGTCAGGTCAATCTGAGTGCGGTGGTAAATGCCACCGCTGATTTTACTTCCTTTTTCTTCTCTGAGTCTCTTGAGAAGGGGAGAAGGTTTCTTTTTATCCCCGTCGCGCGTGGGCAGTTCGGCATCTGCCGGCAGGCTCCAGGTCTTACCGGTGAGAAATGCCCCGGGAATCTTCCCGGCTGCGCACCAGTTCCGCACGGTACGCTCAGGAAGACCGTGTCTTCCGGCGAAATCACTGACTGATAAAAACTCCATTGTCGTATTGGTTGTCGTCAATCGTTCTCTGCTTGCTATCGGCAAGAATCCGCCCTCTTCCCCGTGCAAATATACTCATTTTTTGCCGTTATCGGCAAGAATTTGTGCTTTTTCGACATCGCCTCACCTTATCCCACACTCCCTACGTCCGGCACTTGCGGCCATACGGCCGCCGCCAGTACAATCACCGCCATATAGCGCGTCACCCAATCACAAAACCGTTTCATTCTGCCGACTGTTCTGTCTTATCGTCTGTCGGGGGAATGACGATGCTGATAGAGATTGACTTGTTTATGGCGAAGACTCCGTGGCCCGTCCAGACAGAAAAGGATGCCGTAATGGGCATACCCGTATTGTTCGGACCTATGGTCAGAATATAGGTCATCACCCATTTGTCTTCTGCCAAGCGTTTGGTTGACTCGTCTATCTTGACATTGGCCACCCGCCACTCAAACATTATTTGCGAGGCCAAAGAATTTTCGTATTCGGTATTAAAATCAGCCCCTAAATGGTTCGTACTGCTCAAAAAGACGAAAGTGGCGCTTCCGCCCTCTGCCGGAAACTCCATCAGGGGTGGGTAATCCCCGATTGAATATAGTTCCGGATGAAACCACGCCCACTGTTCTTTCGTGCACGAGCAGAAGGAAAGGAGCAGCAGGAAGATCATCAAGTGTTGTGCTATTACATTTCTTCTCATTTGGGGATTTCTCATGTAATTGTCTTATATATCTTCCGTAATATATTATTCAATATAATAGATAAAAGGATGATTTGTATTATGATGTTATGCAAATATAGTAATTTGTGTCTGAATTGACAAGGATTTGCCTCGCTGTGCGAGTCACATCCTGTGCCCCTCCCGGGCACCTTGTATAGGATTTGCCTCGCTGCGCGAGTCACATCCTTTTCCCCTGCGGGGAGCTGTCGTACAAGCACGGGGCGGTGCGGGGCACAAGCCAAAGCGCGTCCCGGCAGAGCCGGGACTGTTTTCGGCCGCCGTCCAGTCCTTATGAAAGCAAGCTTTCAACGGACCGGCCGGCAACCAAAAACGCCAGACTTTCGTCCGGCGCCTTGGCTTGTGCCCCTTGGGCAATGCTTGTGACCCGTATAGGATTCAAACCTATGACCTTTTGATCCGTAGTCAAACGCTCTATTCAGCTGAGCTAACGGGCCAGTATTTCAATCGCTACTCTGCGGTCTCTTCCTTGATGATGGCGAGCTTCTTTTCTTTAATGCGGGCCTTCTTGCCGGAGAGGTTGCGGAGGTAGAAGATGCGGGCTCTGCGGACTTTACCGACTTTGTTGAGTTCGATGGAGTCGATGGCAGGTGACTGGAAGGGGATAATCCTTTCTACGCCGATACCGTTGGAAACCTTGCGGACGGTGAAAGTCCTGGTGGCAGGGGTGGCACCCTTGATCTGGATGACGACGCCTTTGAATTTCTGGAGGCGGTATTTGTCGCCTTCCTTGATCTTGAAGGTAACGGTGATGGTGTCACCGGCCTTGAACTGGGGATAAGATGCAACCTGCTCGTTGGCGAAGGCTTTATCTACAACATCAATAAGATTCATTTCTTTATTGTTTTAAGTGGCAACGTAACGCTTTTTTCACCCTGCGCCAGCGGTTGCATTTCAATTTTGGACTGCAAAGGTATAATTATTTTTCCAATTATCCAACTTTTTTGAAAAAGTTTTTCTCCGTCCGGGCCAACTCACGCCGTTCAGTCCCTCTTGAAAATGTCCCGGGTGTACACTTTTTCCTTGACATCGTCCAAAACCGGCTCGTAGCGGTTGGCGATGATGACGGTGCTGGCGGCTTTGAACTCGTCGAGGTCGCCGACGACGCGGCTGCCGAAGAAAAGTGTGCCGTCTTCGAGGGTGGGCTCATAGATGATGACGGTCGCCCCTTTGGCCTTGACGCGCTTCATAATGCCCTGGATGGAACTCTGGCGGAAATTGTCCGAGGCGGATTTCATCGTCAGGCGGAACACGCCGATGACGACTTCCTTTTCCCGCTGGCTGTTCCAGTCGCTGCTGCCGGTGTAATAGCCGGCCTTGGCCAGGATGCGGTCGGCGATATAGTCCTTGCGGGTCCGGTTGCTCTCGACGATGGCCTGGATGAGGTTTTCGGGAACATCTTTGTAATTGGCCAGCAGTTGTTTGGTGTCTTTGGGAAGGCAATAGCCGCCGTAGCCGAAGGAGGGATTGTTGTAACTGTCGCCGATGCGGGGATCCAGGCAGATGCCCCGGATGATGGACGCGGTGTCGAGTCCCTTGCTTTCTGCATAGCTGTCCAGTTCGTTGAAGAAACTCACGCGCAGGGCCAGATAGGTGTTGGCGAAGAGTTTGACGGCCTCGGCCTCGGTCGTCCCCATATAGATGACCGGCGTGTCCTTGCGCTCGGCTCCTTGCAGCAGAAGTCCGGCAAAGGTTTCCGCGGCCTGACGCATTTCATCGCCGTCATATCCGACGATAATGCGGCTGGGATAGAGGTTGTCGTAGAGGGCCTTGCTCTCGCGCAGGAATTCGGGGGCAAACAGGAATCTTCCTTTGGGAAGCCTGGTGGAAAGGGAGGCGGTATATCCGACCGGAACCGTCGATTTGATGACGATGACGGCGTCCGGATTGACCTCCCGGACCAGACGGATGACTTCTTCCACGTGGGATGTGTCGAAATAATCCTGTTGGGGGTCGTAGTTGGTAGGGGTGGCGACGATGACCAGTTCGGCCTCGCGGTAGGCCGCTGTCGCATCGAGCGTCGCCTTCAGATTCAATTTTTTCTCCCGAAAATATTTTTCGATGTATTCATCCTGGATGGGAGCCTGCCTCCGGTTGACTTTCTCGACCTTTTCGGGGATAATATCCACGACCGTCACCTCGTTCGAGACGGACAGCAGCGTCGCCATCGACAGCCCCACATACCCGGTTCCGGCAATTGCTATCTTCATAAGATATCCTGTTGGTTTATCCTTGCAAAGATAGCAAGAATAATTCAAAAATATTTGCAAATTCGCAAAGTCCTTCCTATCTTTGCAATCTCAAACAAGACGGTGGGTTCGTATAACGGTTAGTACCCAAGATTCTCAATCTTGTAATAGGAGTTCGATTCTCCTACCCACTACAAACAACTGCTGATTTTCAGCAAGTTAATCGATTTACGCCCATTTTTACGCCCACTAATCATAAGTTGGGCGTAATTTTTTGCCCTATTTAAGAACAATCCACTCGCCGCCCTTGTTAGGGCCAACATGGCGCACATTCCCTTCTTTCTTCATTTGACGAACTGCTTTTTCTACTGCGCCCAGGGATAGATTCAACATTATCGCGATTTCTGGAAGCGTAATACTCTTGTTTTCCTTCATCGCTTCTTTTATCTTGTCTTTGGTCCGAACCTTACTTTCTCCCTTACTTTCTCCCTTACTTTTCGGATTCAGTACGGAAACAGTACCTAAACGTAAGGTCAATTCCACCCTGTCCGTATGAGCGCCAAAATGCTCTTTGATTTCCGGTTCCGGCCACCCGTTTTCTTTCCAGCCCTTTCCGATAACATCGGCGCCGCTACCGAGATGCTCA
>CADBLM010000180.1 GCA_902795445.1 uncultured Bacteroidia bacterium | reverse complement strand
ACGGAAGCCATCGAAGAGGAGCCGTTGGACTCGAGGATATCGGACACCACGCGCACGGCGTAGGGATTTTCGGGGGCCATCGGGATGACGGGCTTGAGGGCACGCATCGCCAGGTTGCCGTGACCCACTTCACGACGGCCGACACCGCGCTGCGCTTTGGCTTCGCCGGTCGCGAAAGGAGGGAAATTGTAGTGCAGGACGAACTGGTCTTCCTGCTGGATGAGCACTTCGTCGCGCTCCTTCATATCCTGTTTGGTGCCGAGGGTGACGGTCGCCAGGGACTGGGTCTCGCCACGGGTGAAGATGGCGCTGCCGTGTGCGCAGGGCAGATAATCCACTTCGCACCAGATGGGACGGACCTCGGCGGTCTGACGGCCGTCGAGGCGGATGCCCTCGTCGAGAATCAGGTTGCGCATCGCTTCCTTCTCGACGGCGTGATAGTAACGGGAGACCATCGCGCCCTTGGCTTCCTGCTCCTCCTCGGTGAGGGTGGCGAGGAAATCTTCCTTGATGGCGGCGAAACCGTCCTCCCGCTCGTGCTTGGGCTTGGCAGCCTTGGCGAGCGCATAGCATTTGTCGTAGCAGAAGTCACGGACGGCCTGTCTGAGGGCTTCGTCCTCTTCGTCGTGGGGATAGTCGCGCTTGACGTCGTTGCCCAGCTCGGTGCAGAGTTCCTTCTGCACGAGGCAGTGTTTCTTGATTTCCTCGTGGGCGAACTTGATGGCGTCGAGCATCACCTGCTCGCTGACTTCCTTCATCTCGCCTTCCACCATCATAATGTTCTCGTAGGTGGCGGCGACCATCAGTTCGAGGTCGGCCTTCTCCATTTCGGAGAACGTCGGGTTGATGACGAACCGGCCGTCGATACGGGCCACGCGGACCTCGGAAATCGGGCCGAGGAAGGGAATGTCGCTCGTCGCGAGGGCGGCGGAAGCGGCCAGGCCGGCGAGGGCGTCGGGCTGGATGTCCTTTTCAGCGGAAATCAGGTTGACGTTGACATAGACTTCCAGATGGAAATCATCGGGGAAGAGGGGGCGCAGGGCGCGGTCCACGAGGCGGGAAATGAGGATTTCATAGTCCGAGGACTTGCCTTCCCTCTTCATAAAACCGCCGGGGAAGCGGCCTGCGGAATAGTATTTTTCCTTGTAGTCCACCTGCAGGGGCATAAAGTCCGTCCCCTCCTTCACTTCTTTCGCGCAGGTGACCGTAGCGAGCAGCATCGTGCCGCCCATCTTGACGACCACGGAACCGTCGGCCTGCTTGGCCAGTTTCCCGGTTTCGATTTCAATTACCCGACCGTCGGATAATTCGATTTTTTTGTTGATAACGTTCATTATTCTATAAGGGATTATTTTGCAAGGAAAGGGGCCCATCGCCGATGACGGCAGATGAAACCCCTTGAGAACAATCTATTTTCCTTATCGACGGAGACCGAGCTCCTTGACAATCTTTCTGTATCTCTCGATGTCGGTCTTCTTGAGGTAATCAAGGAGACTGCGGCGCTTACCGACCAGACGCAGAAGGCTGCGGCGTGTCACGACGTCCTTCTTGTTCTGTTTGACGTGCTCGGTAAGATGAGCGATACGGTAGGAAAATAGCGCAACTTGACTCTCAGGTGAGCCGGTGTCCGTATTAGACTTCCCGTACTTCGCGAAAATCTCTTGCTTTTTCTCAGGTTGCAGATATTCTGCCATAATTGAAAAAGTTTTGATGGTTTAACATACTTATCCACCCCTTTGTGGATAAAGTCCGCAAATTTAAGAAAATTATTCCGTTCCGCCAAATTATCAGACAAATTTGACGTTTTTCAGCTCCCGGCGCCATTGAAGGTGCAGGGCCCCCTCCTGCATCCGGCGGGCATAGTTCCCGGCCAGATGCGGATAGTCCCGGCGGCACAAATCCTCGCACAGGGACTCCAGCAGGCTATGAAACGCCGGACCGTGATTGGCGTGCCGCAGGTGGCACAGTTCGTGCAGCAGGACATAATCCCGCAGATGGGGCGCCACACGGACCAGATTGAGGTTGAGATTGATGTTGCCCCTGGCGCTGCAACTGCCCCAGTTGCTGCGGTTGTGCTTGATGCGTACCTGCGAAGGCTGGAAGCCGTAGCGGCCGGCGAGTTCCGCCAGACGGGCGGGCAGCTGCCGTTTCGCCCGGGCACGCAGGACTTCCACATAGCTGTCGAGACTGTCGTAACCGGCTGCGGCCGCCTCCTGCTGCTGTTGCTTCGCGGCCGCCCGTATCCGCGTTCTCACCGCCTCAATCCACTCCGCCTTGCCCGCAGCGAAGGCCAGTCCCCGGGCCGTCGTCACAAACCAGGGCAGGGTCAGGATGATCTGTCCCGCCGCGTCCACCCGCAGGCTGATGCGGCGGACTCCCCTTTTGCGGACTACGGTTATCTTGTCTTCCACGTCTCCGTTTGTTGAAAAGTTGTTGAAAAATTCGCACAAAAATACCGTTTTTTTCGTAATTTTGCAGGATTTTTATAGCAACAGAGACCTAAAAGCGAGCAGATGAAACAGGGATTCGACAACGACAAGTATTTGAAAATCCAATCGGAACACATCAAGGAAAGAATCGCCCAGTTCGGCGACAAACTCTACCTCGAATTCGGAGGCAAACTCTACGACGACAACCACGCGAGCCGCGTGCTCCCTGGATTCCACCCTGACAGCAAACTGCAAATGCTTCTCCAGCTCAAGGATGACTGCGAACTCATCATCGTCATCAGCGCCGCCGACATCGAGCGGAACAAGGTCCGCAGCGACCTGGGCATCACCTACGATATGGACGTGCTGCGCCTGCGCGAAGAGTTTGAAAAGCGCGGCCTGCTCGTGGGCAGCGTCGTGATTACCCACTACAACGGACAGGCGAGCGCCAAGGCGTACAAGGACCGCCTTCGCAGGATGGGCATCAAGGCCTATTACCATTACACGATAGAAGGTTATCCCAACAATGTAGCCCTGATTGACTCGGACGAAGGTTTCGGCAAGAACGACTACGTGGAGACCACCCGGCCGCTGGTCGTGGTGACGGCTCCGGGGCCGGGCAGCGGCAAGATGGCGGTCTGCCTGAGCCAGCTCTACCAGGATCACAAGCGCGGCATCAAGGCGGGATACGCCAAATTCGAGACCTTCCCCATCTGGAACCTGCCGCTCAAGCATCCGGTCAACATCGCTTACGAAGCGGCCACGGCCGACCTCAACGACATCAATATGATTGACCCCTTCCACCTGGAGGCCTACGGCAAAATGGCGGTCAACTACAACCGGGACATCGAGATTTTCCCGGTTCTGAACGCCCTCTTCGAGGGAATTTACGGGGAAAATCCGTACAAGTCCCCGACCGATATGGGCGTCAATATGGCCGGTTGCTGTATGTCGGACGAAGAAGCCTGCTGCCAGGCGGCCAAGGACGAAATCATCCGCCGTTATTACGCCGCCCTCAACAAGATGGCGGACGGCAGCTGCAATGACAACGAAGTCAACAAAATCGCCCTGCTGATGAAACAGGTCGGCATCACGACCGAAAGCCGCAGGACCACCGTCGCCGCCCAGGAGCGCAAGGAACAGAGCGGGGTCGCCTCCTCCGCCATCGAACTGGAGGACGGTACCATCATCACGGCCGAGACCAGTCCCCTGCTGGGTCCCAGCGCCGCCCTTATCATCAACGCCTGCAAATATCTGGCGGGCATCGGCCACGAAGTCAAACTGCTGCCGCAGGAGATGATAGAACCCATCCAGAAGACCAAAGTCACCTACCTGCACGGGCACAATCCCCGCCTGCATACGGACGAGGTGCTGGTCGCCCTTTCCATTCTCAGCACGCACGACGAAAACTGCCGCCGTGCGCTGGACAAACTGCCCCTGCTCGACGGCTGCCAGGTCCATTCTACGGTGATGCTCAGCGAAGTCGATCAGAAAATTTTCAAGAAACTGGGCGTGATGCTGACCTGCGACCCGATCAAAAAGAAATAAGGAGGAACCCGACGGCCGGCGCGGCCGTTACAGTTTTTCCAGCATACTGACATAAGCCCGGGCGAAACGCTGCGGGCTTAAATTTTGTTCCGCCACCTCCCGGGATGCCGCTCCGAAGGCTTTCCGCCTGCCTTCATCGAGCGCGACGGATTTTTCCAACGCATCGGCGATGGAAGCCGGGCGTCGGGGGTCGAAGAGGAAACCGTTGACATCTTCCCGGACATAGCGCGGATTGTCGCTGACTGCGCTGCATACAACCGGCTTCCCGCAGGAAAGGGCTTCCGCGAGAGAATTGGACGTCCCTTCATAGAAACTCGGCAGGCAGAACCAGTCGGCATCGGCATAGAGCCGCTCTACGCCGGCCACGGCCGGATGGAAGCGGAAAAGGCCGGCAAGACCGTACCGCCCGAGCAGCCGCATACAGCGCCGGTAATAGGAATCCCGGCTTTCGAGCCCATACCAGTCTATCACAAAATCATACCCCTTTCCGTGCAGCAGGGCGGCCGCCCGGATCAGGCCGAGCGCGTTCTT
>CADBLM010000179.1 GCA_902795445.1 uncultured Bacteroidia bacterium | reverse complement strand
GTCAAAGAGCACGACGTTCTCCTCGATGCCCTCCAGATGGCAGGCGGAAATATAGGGCATCCCCGTATAGATAAACTCGCGATAGACCTCGTCGCTGAAGAGATACAGATTGTGCTTCTTGACGATGTCCCGCAGCCGGTACATTTCCTTGCGGGTATAGAGATAGCCCGTCGGGTTGTTGGGGTTGCAGATGAGGATGGCCTTGGTCCGCTCGTTGATCTGCTCCTCGAAAGCCTCGATGGAAGGCAGGCGGAAGCCGTCCTCGATGGAGGTCTTGACCGAACGGATGACCGCCCCGACCGAAATGGCGAAAGCCATATAGTTGGCATAGAAGGGGTCGGTGACGATAATTTCGTCCCCGGGATCCAGGCAGGCCAGGAAAGCGAACAGCACCGCCTCGGAGCCGCCGGTCGTCACGATGATTTCATCCGGAGACAGGTCGATGCCGTACTGGGCATAGTAACTGACAAACTTGGTACGCAGCGAAAGATAGCCCTGGGAAGGACTGTACTCCAGAATCTCCCGGTCCACGTGCTTCAGGGCATCCAGACCGCACTGGGGGGTCTTGATGTCCGGCTGGCCGATATTCAGGTGATAGACCTTGGTGCCGTTGCGTTTGGCCGCCTCGGCCAGAGGCGCCAGTTTGCGGATGGGAGACGAGGGCATTTTCGAGGCCCGCTGCGAAATATCCATTGTATCAGTTGCTATATATCCTGCAAAAATACTAAAAAATATGTACCTTTGCACGCCTCGAACGAAAAATATGGCAAGTATGACCGGTTTTTGGGAAATAGCGTTGATTGCGGCGGGCGTTTCGATGGATGCGATGGCCGTGTCGGTCGGCAAAGGGCTGGCCTTGCCGAAGGTCCGCTTCAGCCACGCCGTGAAAGTCGCGCTCTGGTTCGGCGGATTCCAGGCCCTGATGCCGCTGCTCGGCTACCTTCTCGGCATCTCCTTCGCTCCGCTCGTGGAAAAGCTCGACCACTGGATCGCCTTCATCCTGCTGACGCTCATCGGCGGGAATATGATACGGGAAGCCCTGAAAAAGTCCGCAAACAAGACAGAGGAATGCCCGACATCAGTGTCCACGAGCCCGTCCGGGCGTACCTCCCCGGACGGGAGCGGTGCTTCCGCATCCGAGGCGGATTTCAGCGTCAAAACGATGCTGGGGCTCGCTGTCGCCACGAGCATCGACGCCCTCGCCTGCGGCGTCTCCTTCGCCTTTCTGGGATGGGACATCGGTCCGGCCGTCACCATCATCGGCCTCACCACGGCCGCTTTCAGCGTAGCCGGGCTCCTGCTGGGCCATCTGCTGGGCAGGCGGTTTCGGCAAGGCGCCGGAATGGCCGGCGGCATTATCCTGATCCTTATCGGCCTCAAAATCCTCGTCGAGCACCTGCAATGAACCCGGTTTCGGCCAGACTCCTCAGCCAGCAACTTATCTGCCCGCAGTTCTCTTCGCCGCACGACGTGGCGGAATGGATGGGGGCCTTGCAGGCGCAGGAATATCGGATGATGCGCTGGGCGGTGGGGATGCGGACCCGGAAACCGTCTGCCCGGGACTTTGAAAAGGCGTACAACGAAGGCGGCATCGTGAGGGGACACCTGTTCCGCACCACCTGGCAACTGGTCGCGGGAGAAGACTGGCGCTGGATGCTGTCCCTTTGCCGGGCCAACGCCCTGCGCGGAATGGCCGGCTGGATGAGCGCCAACGGCGTCAGCATCCCGCAGGCAGAAGAGGAGGCCGTCCGGCAAATCTTCTGCGACTGCCTGTCCCGGAACCGCATCGCCCAAAAATCGGACTTTGCCGCCGCCCTTGCGGAGAAAGGCATCACGATGGACGCTCACCGGCTGTCCTATCACATTATGTTGTCCGAGTACGCCGGCCTGCTATGCAGCGGAGACCTCTTCCCGATGAAGCACAGTTACGCCCTGGCGGAAGACAAACTCCCGCGGCAGACTCCCCTTCCCCGGGAAGAAGCCCTGGCCCTGCTGGCTCGCAAATACTTCCGCAGCCACGGCCCCGCCTCCCTGGAAGACTTCGTGTGGTGGTGCGGTCTCAACATCAGCGAGTGCAAAGCCGGTCTGGAGGCCATCCGGCCCGAACTCATCGAAGAACGCTGGAAGGGGCTCACTTTCTATCGCCACCGGGACAGCCGCACCCGGGGGTTCCGCAGCGGGACGGTCACCCTCCTGCCTTCCTACGACGAATACCTGATTGGCTACAAGAGCCGGCACGTGGCGCTGCATCCCGACTACCGCCATTATGCCCACGACCAGAAAGGCACCTTCCGTCCGGTCATCCTGCTCGATGGCGAAGTCGTCGGCAACTGGTCCGCCTCCTCCGGCACCCTCCGCACGCACATCTTCCACCCCCAGGCCCGTCCCGGCCAACAAGCCCTGCAGGAGCAGACGGCGCGGTACAGCCGGTTTCTTGGGAAATAGCGAAAAGGTCGCTTCAATCCATTGATTTCATAACGTCCAGAAGCGTCTGGTAGCTGTCCACTTTGTGGTAGCGGACTTTGGAAGTGGACACATCATTGAAAAGTTTCTCCGCACAGTTTATCTTGGCCTTTTCGATGGGCTTGAGGTTCATTGAATCCATAGAGCCCTTGGTCTCAGCGATGAAGAAGATGTGCTTGACGGTGCCCTTGTTGAAGGCGATGGCCCAGTCGGGAGAATAACTGCCGACCGGCGTCGGAATATGGAAACTGCGGGGCAGTTTGGCGTAAACACATACTTCAGTGGCATCGTCCAAAGCTTTGGCAAACTTCTTTTCAATGCTCTCCTCGGCATAGCCATCAGTGAAGACATAGTCCTGGATGCTCTTTCTACTCTGGTAGGCCTTGCTGAACGGCTGTGAAGATTTCTCCTTGGTGAAGATGGTACTGTCGTACACCCGGTCAATCTTGTCGTACCGGATGTGCTCGACAATCATCGTAGCCTTCTGTTCCTTGATGATACGGGAGACATTCTTGATGAACTCCTCGGGATTGTTGCGAAAGAGTTGAAGTTTGGTCGGACTAATCGTACGAAGGATTTGAGCAACAGTCCTCCGCGTCAATGTCGTCTTGCGGGAAATATCTCCGACAAGGTCATAACGGACAGAAGATGTACTCACCGTGGACAAGGACCGGGTTGTCGTCTGCGTGTTGCCGTATGTTTCCACTTCTTCCTGCTCCCCTTTTGTCATCACATATTTGAGTTCGGCGACAATCAGTTCTGTATTGATGGCATTGACCGCCTTCTCTATGAGTTCCTTGCTGTCATAGTGAACCGTATAGACATACTGATGATTAATCTCGTTCCATAGCGTCTGGAACTCCTTCTTGTAGAAATTGTCATTCAACTTGTTCTCAAAGGAAGCGGAAGCGTTGGCATCCTCAACCATATTTCCCAGTTCGGCGGATTCGTCAAAGAGCGCCAGGATGAGTTTTATTACAGCCTCTTCTTTGCCGTCAAATTTCTTACCCATAGAAGGTAGTTTTCCACTTTGGAAATCATCCTTGAAACTCTGGGTAATCTGGTTATTATCATCAACGTAATCATTACTGATAAGCCAGGCACAGATAACTGTAGCATCACGGGATTCAAGTTGAATCTTCCGTCCTTCCACTTCGATAATTTTGCCTTCGAAGTAATCTGCCGTAGCCTTCTTCGGACGCTCACGAAGTGCTTCACGGGTTTCATTCTGAAGGCCTTTCACGAAGTCAGAATAGGACTCGTTGGCAATGACGGTAAGGGCATTGACTTCCTGAACGGCTTCTTCACCCAGTTCTTCCACAT
The DNA here is from genome assembly GCA_902795445.1 of uncultured Bacteroidia bacterium. Lineage (GTDB taxonomy): Bacteria > Bacteroidota > Bacteroidia > Bacteroidales > UBA932 > Cryptobacteroides. The sequence goes on along the minus strand of CADBLM010000179.1, from coordinate 1,079 downwards.
CCATACGATTGCCGTTCTGGTCCACACAGAGACGAAGCCCACGGCCAACCTCCTGCCGCTTTGCGATAGCAGAAGATGCGTGTCGCAGCGTACAGATTTGGAACACATTCGGGTTGTCCCAGCCTTCCCGAAGGGCAGAGTGAGAGAAGATGAAGCGCGTAGGCTCATCAAAACTCAGGAGGCGTTCCTTATTCTTGAGAATGAGGTCGTAGGCGGAAATATCGTCGGAAATGTCGCTCTTGCGTCCGGTCTCACTGTTAATCGCACGACCTGTCTTTTTATCTATAGAGAAATAGCCATTGTGTACCTGGTCGGGCGTAAAGCGGCGGAGATACTCCTGGTAGTCGTCTTCAAAGTTGGACATCCGTTCGTCCAAGGCGTTCGCATACTCCTCTTCAAAGATTTTCCAGAAGGGGCCGTGTACTTCATTTCCCTCGTCATCATACGATTTGTAATTCTTTACCTCATCGAGAAAGAACAAGGAAAGCGTCTTGATGCCCCTCTTGAACAGTTCTCGCTCTTTATCCAGATGGGAAGCGATGGTCTCGCGAATCTGCACCCGCTGAATAGCCTCCAGCGAACTGTCGCCATAGACTTCGCCCTTGCGGATGGATTCCCCATTGAGGAAGACCACACGGTTGGTAAGCGGGTCGATTTCAGAGATAGTATAGCCATCGTATTGCGCCAGGCCCTGGGACTCATCATAGAGCGAGTCGCCGAAACCCAACTTGTGTCTTTCACGGCGAATACCGGTCTTGCCCTGCACTTCCAGTTCGATGCGTGCCACAGGAGGCTTCGTCTTGGAAAGAAGAATGTCATCCAGGTACAAATATGAACTGGTTCCTTTGAGATTCTTCACCTCAAAGCCCTTGACCTGGATTTTCTTGACCAGTTTCTGCTTGTAGGCATCCAGCGCGTCGAGGGCATAGATGCAGTTATGAGAAGTCTTATGGGTTGCGGAGTAGTACAGGACAAATAGCGGCTTGAAACGCTGCAGAGCGCTCTGTGTAGCCACACCCTCCATCTTCTGAGGCTCGTCCATAATGATGATGGGCCGGTTGGCCGCAATCACATCAATG
>CADBLM010000178.1 GCA_902795445.1 uncultured Bacteroidia bacterium | reverse complement strand
TCCGATACGGACACAGCTGGCCGAGAAGTTGACGCGCTACCAGTCGGGAGAAAGCCTGGACAAGATGGATTATTCCCTCCGTCCGGTTTATGTGCTGAGTTTCCTGAACTTCGCGCTTGAGCACGGGAACGGGGAGGCGCTGGATGCCGACAACGGGCTGATCAGCCGCTACGCGGTACGGAACGACCGCAACGGGGAACTGATGACGGACGCGCTGCATTTCATCTATGTGGAGATGGACCGCTTTCCTTACAAGGAGGATGAGGTCGAGCGTTGCCAGACTTTGCTTGAGAAGTTCGTCTTTTCGCTGAAGTATATGCACACGCTGACCGGCCAGCCGGGGGCGTTTACGGAGGATTTGCTCCGCCTGCTGTACCGCGCCACGGAACTGGGCTCAATGACCATCGAACAAAGGGAGCGCTACGAAGAAACGATGAGAAACGAATTGGATATCAGTCTTGAGAAGCGCTACGTCAAGGAAGAAGCCTTCAAAGAAGGGCTTGCGCAAGGCGAAGTCAAGGGCCGTGAAGAATCTTTAAAGACAGTTGCGCAAAAAATGTCAGATGAGGGCCTGGATGCCGAAATGATTCTGAGATTAACAGGTGTGCAACTTTAATCCGTGTCAACCCTCCACCGTATTAACGAACATTCATCTTTGCAGCCGTCCCGGAGGAGGGGATTTTCGGGCCATTTCCCGACAGGGCTTGCCTGACCCGGAAAGACTGCCTCCGGGGATGCCGTCCATTTGGTCAAGGCGTCAATTAGATTTGTTCTTGTGTCGGCTAATTCCTATCTTTGCAAGTTAATATGTAAATTTTTAGGAGATGGAAGAGAAAAACGCTCCGATGGAGGAGCCGGGAAGAAACCTCAATTTTTTGGAGGAAATCATCGAGAAGGATTTGGCCGAGGGAAAATTCCCGGACGGAATATTGACGCGCTTCCCGCCGGAGCCGAACGGCTATCTGCATCTGGGACACGCCAAGAGCCTGTGCATCAACTTCGGTCTGGCGCAGAAGTATGGCGGCAAGACCAACCTGCGCTATGACGACACCAATCCCACCAAAGAAGACACAGAGTATGTCGATGCCATCAAGGAAGACATCAAATGGCTGGGCTTCCAGTGGGAGAAGGAGTGCTACGCTTCGGACTATTTTGACCAGCTCTATGCCTGGGCGGAGGACCTGGTAAAGCGCGGACTGGCCTATGTGGACGACCAGACGCTGGAGGAGATGCGGCAGAACAGGGGAACGGTCGAAACGCCGGGGACGGACAGCCCCTACCGCAACCGCAGCGTGGAGGAAAACCTGCGCCTGCTGCGTGAAATGAAGGAAGGCAAGTACGCCGACGGCGAGAAGGTGCTGCGGGCCAAAATCGATATGGCCCACCCCAATATGATGTTCCGCGACCCCATCCTCTACCGCATCAAGCACGCCCATCACCACCGGACCGGGGACAAATGGTGCATCTACCCGATGTACGACTATACGCACGGCCAGTGCGACTCCATCGAGCACATCACCCATTCCATCTGCACGCTTGAGTTTGACGTCCACCGTCCGCTCTACGACTGGTTCATCCAGACCCTGGGTATCTATCCGTCGCACCAGTACGAGTTTGCCCGCCTCAATCTGACCTATACGCTGATGAGCAAGCGCAAACTGCTCGAACTGGTCCAGAAAGGCTATGTCAGCGGCTGGGACGACCCCCGGATGCCGACCCTGTGCGGCGTCCGCCGACGCGGCTATACGGCCAAGGCCCTGCGGACCTTCTGCGATGAAATCGGCGTGAGCAAGCGCGACCAGCTGATGGAAATCGGCCGCCTGGAAAACTGTGTCCGCAACGACCTCAATGAACGGAGCAACCGCTATATGGTCGTGGGCGAGGATGCCTACAAAGTAGTCCTGACCAACTGGGAAGAGGGGAAGGTCGAGTGGTTCGACGCGCCGCTCAATCCGGCCGACCCCGAGGGACCGTCCCGCAAAGTGCCCTTCACCGGTACGCTCTATATCGACAAGGACGACTTTATGGAAGTGCCCGTCCCCAAGTATCACCGGCTCAAACCGGAAGGGGAGGTGCGCCTGAAATATACCTACATCATCAAGTGCGAGCAGGTCGTCAAGGATGCCGACGGCAGGATTGTCGAACTCCGCTGCACCTACGACCCCACCTCCAAGCCCGGCGCGGGCGAGTGGCGCAAGGTCAAAGGCACCATCCACTGGGTGAGCGCCGTCTATGGCAAGCCCGTCCAGCTGCGCCTGTACGACAAACTCTTTACCGAGGCGGATATGTCGGCCATCCCGGCGGACAAGGACTACAAGGATTACCTCAATCCTGAAAGTCTCATCGTGAGCCGCGGTCTGGCCGAGCCGGCCCTGCTAGAGGACAAAGGGGACCTCGCCGTGCAGTTCGAACGGGTCGGTTATTTCATCAAGGATGCCGACAGTACGCCGGACTGTCCCGTCTTCAACAAGACCGTCGCGCTGAAGGATTCGTTCAAATTTTAACCCCCCCCTTCCCACCAGATGAAGACGCGCCCCAAAAAACCGCTGTCGATGCGGACGAAACTGATTCTGGCGATGAGCGCGATTGCCGCCGTGCTTTCGGTGTCAAGCGTCGTCAGCATCATTGAATACGGCAAGATGAGCGACTATGTCAGCCGCAGCCTCCAGGAAGATATGGAAAGGGGAAGCGCGGCGGAAAACTTGGCGGATGCGGCCCGGAAGTACAATCTTCGCGTGCTCTCGTGCGTCGGCCGGGCCGATTCGCTCAAATTTCTCAATTTCGACCGTATCGCCGCCCTGGCGGAATGTGACTCGGCGGCCGTACAGCTTGCGGCCCGTTCCCGGGGCGCGCTTGCGGACACCGTCCTGACCCGCTATCGTGCTTATGCACGCCAGTCGTCGGAACTGGACAGCGTCATCGTTTCCAATTTCGCGGATGCGAGGGAGTGGTTCTTCGAGGGCCTGCAGCCGACCTACAACAGTCTCATCCATTCTATCCAGCTGTACAAGGCGGACATCAACACCCACCTTATGATCAGCGCGGATGACTTTCAGGACGGATTCTACCGCGGCATTATGCCCGGTATCGTCATTACGGCTACCGGACTCCTGCTGATTTTCCTCCTGCTGTTCTTCCTGCTGACTTATTATGTGGACCCCCTGCGGAAAATGCTTTCCCAACTCGACGCCTACAACAAGGACGGCATCAAAAAGTACAACGTGGATTTTGACGGGGACGATGAAGTATCTTCGCTCAATGCCAATATCCGCGATCTGGCCGACGAGAACAACCAGCTCAAGCGCAAACTGCGTGCGATGCGGAAAGAACAGGAATAGGTGAATATCAAAGCTATATCGCTCAATGTCGGCAAGGCGCTGCTCGTCAGTGCTTTGTTTATGTTGTTGTCCTGCGGCGTGTCGCTCCTGTACGGCAAGGATTCCTCCTTCGTGCCTTTGCTGCTGAGTTTTACCATCACCTTCGTACTCGGTGTCTTTCCCCTGATTTTTGTCCACAACCAGCCGGCGCTTTCGATGCACGAGGGACTGGTGACCATCGTCCTGTCCTGGCTGCTGTCGTTCCTGCTGGGAATGCTGCCCTATGTCCTCTGGGGCGGGGAGTTTACCGTCATCAACGCCTGGTTTGAAAGCGTAGCCGGCTATACGACCACGGGTTCCACCATCCTTCGCAATATCGAGGCGCTGCCCAACGGACTGCTTTTCTGGCGCAGTTCCACGCAGTTCATCGGAGGCTTGGGCGTCGTGATTTTCCTGCTCTATATCCTGCCGGACAACAGCCCCCTGCGGCTCAAACTCACCAATCTGGAGATGTCCACTCTTTCGCGGGACGGCTACCAGTTCCGTTCCTCGCTGGCCATCAAGGTCATCATCCGGGTCTATATCGCCATTTTGATACTGAGCTGCCTTTCGCTGATTCTGGCCGGAATGCCGGTCTTCGATGCCGTCAATCACGCCCTTACGCTGTCCGCAACCGGTGGATTCAGTATCAAGAACGCCTCCATCGGTTATTATGGAAGTACGGCCATCGACTTGATCGTGATGTTCTTCATTACGGTTTCCGCCATCCATTTCGGCTTGATTTACACGACATTTGCGACCCGTTCGCTCAAACCGCTGAAGAGTCCGGTCATCCGTTATTTCCTGCTGTGCATCTTCGCGGGCGCAATCGTCACGACCCTCTCGCTCAAGGTACACGGCAACTATGAATCCTGGGGAAAGGCGGCGCTGGACGGAAGTTTTGCCGTGGTCAACTATATTACGACCTCCGGATTCGCCATCGCCGACAACGGTCACTGGCCCCTGTTGGCGGGCGTCGTGCTGATGTTCGCCGCCTTCCAGTGCGGTTGTTCCGGTTCGACTTCCGGTGGACTCAAGGCGGACCGGATGCTGCTTTCTTTCCGTCTGATTCTCCGTCAGATACGGCACAATGCCAATCCTTCCGAGGTGCATCGCATCACCTTGGGCAAACATACGGTCAAGGACGAGGCGGCGATGGGGGCAGTAACCTATCTGGCGCTCTACTCCCTGATCATCCTCCTGTCGGCGCTGCTTCTGCTCGCG
>CADBLM010000177.1 GCA_902795445.1 uncultured Bacteroidia bacterium | reverse complement strand
GTTGCCATAAACTATGCCTGATTCGTGATGGTGAAGAATGTTTCGATAAAACGGATGTAGATGCCGACGGCCTCTTCGATTTCGGAGACTTTGATGTATTCGTCGGCGTGGTGGGAACGGGCCGAGTCGCCCGGGCCCATCTTGATGCAGTCCCCGTCGATGCGGATCCAGTCGGAAGTGGTGGGGGAGGAGAAGGTCTCCAGGCCCAGCGCCTGCGCCGTCGCCAGCAGGGGAGAGTCCGGGTAGGTGGCGGAAGACTTGTTGCCCAGGTTGCGGGCCTTGAGCTCGCTGCCCGTGCAGACTTCCTGCAGCATCCCGAGGATTTCCGCGTTGCCGTACTGCTCCGTCGGACGGATGTCCACGACGAAGGAGCAGGAATCGGGAATGACATTGTGCGCCGTGCCCGCCTGAATCTGCGTGACGCTGAGTTTGACCGCGCCCATAATGGGGGAAATGCGGTCGAAACGGAAGGAACGCAGCGCCTGGATGTCGTCCAAGGCCTTGTAAAGGGCATTGACGCCTTCATTGCGGGCGGCGTGGCCGGCAACCCCGTGCGCTACGCCGTCGAGTACGAGCAGGCCTCGTTCGGAGGTCGCGGCCCGCATTCCCGTCGGCTCCCCCACGATGACCCAGTCGGGCAGGGGAAAATCCGGGGAGTCCCGCAGGAATCCTTCGCGGAAGAGGTATTGCGTCCCGTCCGGACCCGAACGCTCCTCCTCGCGGGATAGGATGAGCAGCAGGTTGACGGGCAGTTCTTTCCGATAAAAATGGGCGAAGGCGGCCATCATCGAGACCACGCTGCCCCCGTCGTCGTTGGAGCCGAGTCCCCAGATGGTGTCCTTGTCGTCTCCGGCATCGTAAGGGTCGCGGGTATAGGTGGCGGCCGGCGGCACGGTGTCGATGTGCGCGTCCAGCGCGAGGGTTTTCTTCGCGGAATCGTAGCCCTTGTTAAGGGCGAGGATGTTGCCATTGACCATGCTGTGGACGATGCCCTCCCGGGAAAGGAAGTCATCTATAAGAAACCACACCGCTTCCTCTTCAAAAGATTTGGACGGTGTGGCAATCATTTTTCGCAACAAGTGCAGATATTTCTGATATTCCGGCTTCATACTATACCAAAGATATGACGGTTCCACTGCCATCCGTTATGTCGCACGCGGATCGGATGATGACGCGGGAGACGCCCTCCCGCAGGGCTTTGAAGGCATTGTCTATCTTCGGCACCATTCCTTCATCGACGATGCGCCGCGCCTTGAGGTCCGGATAACTCTCCGGCGTAATGAGAGGGATGACGCTGTCCTCGTCCTGCAAATCTTTCAGCACGCCTTTCTTCTCGAAGCAGAAGATGAGTTCGGCTCCGAGCGCGACGGCCACCGACGAGGCGATGGTGTCGGCGTTGGTATTGAGCAGATGCCCGGCGCCGTCGTGGTTGATGGCGCAGAAGACCGGCGTGATGCCCCGCTCCAGCAGGGTCTGCACGAAATCCGCATCCACGCTGGAGCCCTGTACATCGCCGACATATCCGTAGTCCACCTTCGTCACGCCGTCCGACAGGGTGCGGGGCGGGCGCCGGGCGGCCGTGATGACCGAAGCGTCGCAGCCCGACAGTCCGATGGCGTTGCAGCCGCAGCCCTGCAGCAGGGCGGTGATGTGCTTGTTGCACCAGCCGGCATAGACCATCGTCACGACTTTCAGCGTCTCTTCGTCGGTGACGCGCCGGCCTTCGATCTTGACCGGCGTCTGGCCGAGGGCCTGCTGGATGGAAGAAGCCATCACACCGCCGCCGTGGACGAGCACTTTCGGGCCTTCTAAGGCTGCGAAGTCCTTGCAGAAGGCTTGCAGCATCGGCTCGTTGTCCACGACATTGCCGCCGATTTTGACGACTTTGACGCTCTTATGAAGGGTGACGGTCCGCATTACTCGTTGTCTTGCAGCAGTTTCTTGATAACGGTCTGCGCGGAGACCACGCGGTTGGCCGCTTCGGGGATGACCAGCGAGGTGGGGGCCTCGATGACATCGTCCGTCACAATCATATTCCGGCGCACCGGCAGGCAGTGCATGAAGTACGCATTGTTGGTCAGGGCCATCTTCTCCTTGCTCACGGTCCAGCCCCGGTCCATATTGAGGACCTTGCCGTAGTTGTCGCCCTCGTAGGCCGACCAGTTCTTGGCATAGACGAAATCCGCTCCTTCGAGGGCTTCGTCCTGGTTGTGGGTGACTTTGGCCTTGCCCACGAACTCCGGGGCGAGGTCGTAGCCTTCGGGGTTGGCGATGACGAACTCGTAGTCCGTCAGGTTCATCCCCTCGGCGAAGGAGTTGGGGACGGCCTGGGGCAGGGCCTTGGGATGCGGAGCCCAGGTCATCACGACTTTCGGACGGGCGGTCTTTTTGTATTCCTCGATGGTGATCAAGTCCGCAAAAGTCTGCAAAGGATGGCGCGTAGCCGCTTCCATACTGAATACCGGCTTGCCGGAGTAACGGATGAACTGCTCCAGAATCGCTTCCTCGTAATCGTCTTTCTTGCTTTCAAAGCGGGCGAAGGAGCGTACGCCGATTAGGTCGCAGTAGCAGCCCATCACCGGAATGGCTTCGAGCAGGTGTTCGCTCTTGTCGCCGTCCATAATCACGCCCCGCTCGGTCTCGAGTTTCCAGGCACCCTGGTTGACATCCAGGACGATGACGTTCATCCCGAGGTTGAGGGCGGCTTTCTGGGTGCTGAGCCGGGTGCGGAGGCTGTTGTTGAAAAATACCAGCAGCAAAGTCTTGTCCTCGCCGAGACGCTTGTCGGCAAAGGGATGTTCTTTTACATATTTTGCGGCTGCGAAGGCGTCCTTCAGGTCGCCCAGTTGTTTAACGCTTGTGAAATGTCTCATCTTCGTCACGCTTTGATGGCCGTCAGCTCCCTCCAGGCTTTGACAAAGGCGGCGGCCGTCTCTTCCGACACGCTCAGGGCGGGCAGGATGCGGATGACGCCGGCGCCGGCGGCTCCCGTGAAGAAATGCTTCTCGAAGAGCAGGCGGTCGCGCAGGCCGATATATTCTTCTTTGAGTTCCAGCCCGATCATCAGGCCGCGGCCCCGGTATTCTTGGATGGCTTTGTCGCCCTCGAAGGCTTTTTGGAAATAGTCGCCGATGCGGGCGGCGTTCTCGACCAGATGCTCGTTTTCCATTACATCGAGGACCGCCAGTGCCGCCGTACAGGCGAGGTGGTTGCCGCCGAAAGTGGTGCCCAGCATCCCGTACTGCGCCTTGAAGTCCGGAGCAATCAGCACGCCGCCCATCGGGAAGCCGTTTCCGATGCCTTTGGCTACCGTGATGAGGTCGGCGCGGATGCCGCTGCGCTGGTGCGCGAAGAAAAGTCCGCTTCGGCCGTAGCCGGACTGGATTTCATCGACGATCAGCCGCGTCCCGTAGCGGGTGCACAGCTCCCGCAGCGTCCGGAAGAAGTCGTCCGTGGGCTCGTAGATGCCCGCGACGCCTTGGATCCCCTCGATGATGACGGCCGCGTATTCCCGGGTTGCCAGCGCCTTTTCGACGGCCGCCGCATCGTTCAGGGGAACGAAATCCACGTGGTCGGTCTTGTTGAAAGGCGACTGGATCTTGGGATTGTCCGTCGCGCTCACGGCGCCGCTGGTGCGGCCGTGGAAGGCCTTGGAGAAGGCCAGAATCTTGGAGCGGCCCGTATCGAAGGAGGCGAGTTTCATCGCGTTCTCGTTGGCTTCCGCCCCGCTGTTGCAGAGGAAAAACTTGTAGTCGTCGTAGCCCGAGATGTGGCCCAGCCGGCGGGCCAGTTCCTTCTGGAGCCCATTCTGGACGGCGTTGGAATAGAATCCGAGTTTGCCCAGTTGCTCCGACAGCATCTTGACGTAATGGGGATGGCAGTGGCCGATGCTGATGACGGCGTGTCCGCCGTAGAGGTCGGTATATTCCACTCCGTCCTTGTCCCAAAGCGTGGTGCCCAGTCCCCGGACCGGCTCGATGTCCCACAACTTATATACTTCAAACAGTTCCATATCTTCTAAAAGGCCGAGGCTTTCAGCAGAAGGCCCGTCGTCTCGGGCAGTCCGCAGATGAGGTTCATATTCTGGAGCGCCTGGCCGCTGGCTCCCTTGAGGAGGTTGTCGATGACGGAGGAGATGACGAGTTTGTCCCCGTGTTTCTCCACGTGTACCAGACACTTGTTGGTATTGACCACCTGCTTGAGGTCCACGTCGCGCTCGCTCACGAAGGTGAAGGCCGCATCCTGATAATAATCTTTGTACAGGGCGACGGCTTCCTCCTCGGAGAGGGGACAGCCGGTGTGGATGCTGGCGAAAATGCCCCGGGTGAAGTCGCCCCGTACCGGAACGAAATTGATGGCCGCTTCGAAGCCGCTCTGGAGCAGGCCGAGGTCGCGCCGGATTTCAATCAAGTGCTGATGGGTGAAGACCTTGTAGGTGGAGATGTTGTTGTTGCGCCAGCTGAAATGCGAGGTGGCGGAGGGCTTGACGCCCGCCCCGGTCGAGCCGGTGATGGCGGTGACGTTGATTTCGCCGTGGAGCAGGCCGGCCGCCGCCAGGGGCAGCAGACCCAGCTGGATGCAGGTGGCGAAGCAGCCCGGATTGGCGATTTTCTCCGCTCCGAGAATCTTTTCCCGCTGCATTTCGGGCAGTCCATAGACATAGCCCTCGCTCTCGTCCCGGAAGTCCTGGGCGAGGTCGATGACCTTGAGTCCTTCCGGTCTGGGGTTGGCCGCCCAGAACTCGCGGCTCTTGCCGTGGGCGCCGCACAGGAAGAGGACATCCACGGCCGTGAGGTCGAACGAATCGGCGAAACGCAGGTCCGTATCGCCCAGCAGGCCGGCGTGGACATCGTAAAGGTAGTTGCCGGCGTTGCTCTCGGAGTGGACGAAGACAATCTCGGCAAAGGGATGATGGACCAGCAGCCGCAGCAGTTCGCCTGCGGTGTAGCCGGCTCCGCCGATGATGCCGATGCGTATCTTGTTCTCTGCCATTATGCTCTATTCTTTCTCTTCCAACTCGTCCTTGTGGCAGCCATAATAGACGCGCAGGGGCGTGGAGGTGACTTTGATGAAGCCTTTGGCGTCCTCGCTCGTCCAGCCTTTCTGCGTCTCGCCGTATTCGCCGAGTTTGCTCTTGACCAGGTCGTCGGGGGAGTCCACGCCCACCGTGGAGAAGCCGTAGGGGCGGAGCTCCAGGGTGACGGTGCCGTTGACGTTGCGCTGGCTGCTTTCCAGCATCGCTTCGATGTCCTTCATCACGGGCTCCAGATATTGGCTCTCGTGCAGGAACATCCCGTACCAGTTGCCGGTCTGCTCCTTCCAGTACTGCTGCCACTTGGACAGGGTGAACTTCTCGAGGAACTTGTGGGCGCCGATGATGAGCATCGGAGCGGCGGCTTCGAAGCCTACGCGGCCCTTGATGCCGATGATGGTGTCGCCCACGTGCATATCCCGGCCGATACCGTAGGCCGAGCCGATGCGCTCGATTTCCTGGATGGCGGCAATCTTGTCTTCATAGGCCTTGCCGTTCACGGCGCAGATTTCCCCTTTTTTGAACCCGATGGATAATATTTCGCTGCCGCTCTTGCTGACCTGTTTGAGATAGGCGCTCTCGGGCAGGCCCTGGCGCGAATCCAGGATCTCGCCGCCGCAGATGGAGGTGCCCCAGATACCCACATTGTAGGAGTATTTGAGTTTGGCGAAATCCGCGTTGAAGCCGTGGGCGTTGAGGTAGTCCACTTCTTCCTTGCGGCTGAGGTTGCCGTCGCGGGTGAGGGTGATGATTTCCATATCGGGGCACATCACCAGGAAGGTCATATCGAAACGGACCTGGTCGTTGCCGGCACCGGTGGAGCCGTGGGCGATGGCGCTCGCGCCGATCTCGTTAGCATAGCGGGCGATGGCCATACCCTGGAAGATACGCTCGGAAGAGACGCTGATGGGGTAGGTGCCGTTGCGGAGCACATTGCCGAAAATCATATAGCGCAGGCTCTTCTCGTAATATTCCCTCGTCACGTCGAGAGTCAC
>CADBLM010000176.1 GCA_902795445.1 uncultured Bacteroidia bacterium | reverse complement strand
TGCAGGGCCCGGATGGCAGCCTGCATAATGAGCAGGCCGTAGCCTTTGCCCCTTTCGGTTGTGAGCACGCGGCCGATGGAGGCCTCTTTGAGGTGCGTACCGGCCGGGAAAGCGCGGCAGAGGGCGAGAATCCGGCCGTCGTCGGCATCCGTCATCCAGATGTGCAGGGCTTTCTTGTCGTCATCGTCCAGTTCCTGACAGAGAATCTGCTGTTCGACGATAAAGACTTGGCAACGGGCCTTCAGCAACTCGTAGAGTTCGTCCGTCGTCAGTTCGTAAAAGAATTTCTGATGAAGGATACAGGCCATCGCTTACAGCTCCAACAGTTCCAGACGGAGCAGATTGAGGGCGGTGGCGGCGAAGCGCTGGATGTTCTGGGCGCGGGCATTCTTGTAGGTGAATGAGGCCGTGTGCGTACCGTGCGGGCCGCTGACACCGATCCAGACCAGACCGACGGGCTTGTCAGGCGTACCGCCGCCGGGACCGGCGATGCCCGAAGTCGCGACGCTGACATCGCTGCCGGTCAATTTCCGCACTCCCTCGGCCATCTTGGCGACACACTCCGACGATACCGCGCCATAGCGTGCGATGATGTCTTGCGGGACGCCAAGCACTTTTTCCTTGATTGCGTTGGCATAGGAGGTGACGCTTCCGAGATAATAGTCGGAGCAACCGGGAACCGAAGTCATCAACTGCGAAATCGTGCCTCCGGTGCAGGACTCCGCCGCACTCATCGTCAGCCCTTTCTGCCGGAGCAGTTGTCCGATGACCGTAGGCAGGTCGGTATCTTCTTCCGCATATATCATCGCGCCCAGCAGCCGGCGCAGTTCCGGCAGTTGGGCATCAAGCATAGAAGCATCCCCGCAATCGTAGGCGGACAGCCGCAGGCGGACGCCGGTCAAGGTGTTCGGGAGGTAAGCCAGATGCAGGTTTTCCGGAAGCGCGTCTTCCCAGGCGGCGATTCTTTCGGCCAGGGCGGATTCGGCCAGCCCATATACCATGATATTCTTATGGCAGATCTTGCCGACAGGGTAGTGTGCGCGGATATCCGCCTGAATATCCTCCAGCGCCGCCAGGGCTTCATAAGGGACGCCGGGCAGGGAATAGAGGGTGGCGCGACGCTCCGGCTCGTCCTTGAGCCGGCAGTTTCCCTCACCGAAGCGGAACACCATAATCGGGGCCGTACCGCGGCGGTTGACAATCACTTCGCAGTTGTCCGGCACGAGCGCCTGGGCCTTGTTGCTGTCCAGCACTTCCAGCCCCCGTGTATGCAGAATCTCATACACCATCGCCAGTTGCCCGGCGTTTTCCCGGTAGCCCGTACTGCCGCTCAGACGGCGCAGCACCTCTTTGGTAATGTCATCCTTGGTCGGGCCGAGGCCGCCGGTCGTCAGTACCAGGTCGTACTGCCGCAGCGCCTTGGACAAAGTCTCGTAAATGGTCGCGTCGTCATCCCCGATGCTCTCCATCCGGGTAACACTGATGCCCAGCGCTCCGAGCGCGCGTGAAATATGGGCGGAATTGGTATCGGTAATCTGGCCGATCAGAATTTCATCACCGATGGTGACGATGGCAGCCTGTATCATTTTCCCTTGCTCCTGTTTCTCATCGTATGCAGCAACTGGTTGGCCTCCTTGAGAATGGCAGGGCCTTCGCGCAGGAAAGCCTGGTCAAATTCGACCAGACTGGCTCCTTCACAGAGCAGGCGATAAGCCATTTCGGCGGTTCCCACGCCTTCGCCGGAAGCAATAATCACCAGATTGCCGGATGTTTTCTTATGGATGTATTCGACCCACGCGACATCTTTGACGACGACGCCGTCCAGACCGCTGTGCATCGTATAAGCGATGATGTCGTCCACTTCGCTGCGAGCCGTCCCCTGCGTAATGTTGACGAAAATGGGGCGCTTGACTTCGTAATAACGTCTCGTCTCCAGCATCCGGTCGATGACTTCCGACAGGGATTCAATATCTTCCGTAACACCGCCGGACTGGCTGTCAATGACGAACATATCGACAAAATCATAGAGCAGGGCCATCGAACGGGCGAAATCCTGGGCGGCATCGTCCGTCAGCGTGGACTCGTTCTTGGTAATCTTGGCGAACAGACGGGTCTTGGCCTTGCTTTCGCGAAGCCGGCTGACCGCTTCTTCCACCCCTTTTCCGTCTTTTTCCTTGATGGTAATCGGACCGATTTCCACGAATCCGGCCCCGAAATCCGCCAGGGTATCATAATATTCACCGTTTTCATCGTAGCCGCAGGCCAGTCCGAAAGGGGAGTCAAAGCGGATACCGAAGATGTCCTGTGCGGTATTGGTGTAATGACGCCTGAAGAGGAGGCGGGTCAGGAAACGGGACAGGGGAGCACGCGAAAGATAACTCAAATAGCGGCTGAACTGTGGCAGGCTATGAAGGGCGAACAGCATACAAACTCATCGATTGCGGGGCAAATTTAGGCAAAATCCTCCGCAAAAGTGCCGGGCGGGAAAAATTTTTCTACAAAT
>CADBLM010000175.1 GCA_902795445.1 uncultured Bacteroidia bacterium | reverse complement strand
TTTGGCGTCCTTGCCCGGAGCGAGCAGCGGGGTGCCGGTATCGGTGCCGAGCGACCAGTTGTTGTGCTTGCCCGAGCCGTTGATGCCCTCGAACGGCTTTTCGTGGAAGAGCACCACGAAGCCGTGTTTGCGGGCGATGTTGCTCATCACATTCATCATCATCTGATTCTGGTCGTTGGCCAGGTTGGTCTCCCCGTAGATGGGCGCCAGCTCGAACTGGTTGGGGGCCACTTCATTGTGCCGGGTCTTGAGGGGGATGCCGAGTCGGTAGCCCGCAATCTCGATGTCCCGCATAAAGGCCGCCACCCGCGACGGGATGGCGCCGAAATAATGATCGTCGAGCTGCTGGTTTTTGGACGAGGAGTGCCCCATCAGCGTGCGTCCGGTCAGCATCAGGTCCGGCCGGGCGGCGAAGAGGTCTTCGTCCACGAGGAAATATTCCTGTTCCCATCCCAAGTAGGAGATGACCTTGCCGACCTTCGGGTCGAAGAGGCGGCAGATGGGCAGGGCCGCGTCCGTGACGGCCTTGATGGCTTTCTTGAGCGGCGTCTTGTAATCCAGCGCTTCACCGGTATAGGAAATGAACACCGTGGGGATGCAGAGGGTGTCGTCCTGGATGAATACGGGGGAGGTGGGATCCCAGGCCGTATAGCCCCGGGCCTCGAAGGTGGCGCGGATGCCGCCGTTGGGGAAGGACGAGGCGTCCGGCTCCTGCTGGACGAGGGATTTGCCGGTGAATGTCTCGATCATGCCGCCCTTGCCGTCGTAGTCCATGAAGGAGTCGTGCTTTTCGGCCGTGCCTTCGGTCAGGGGCTGGAACCAGTGCGTGACGTGCGTGGCGCCGTGCTCCATCGCCCAGGCTTTCATCCCGGCGGCGACTTTGTCGGCCGTCTGCGCGTCCAGCGCCTTGCCGCCCTCGATGCAGTCCGTCAGCCGGTTGAAGGTGTCCCCGTCCAGGTAGCGGCGCATATTGTCCCGTCCGAAAACCAGCGAGCCGAAATACTCGGAGGGCCTTTCGGCCGGTGTCTCCACGGCGGCCGCCTTCTTTTTGAAGGAGTCCCTTACGACGTCGAATCTCAAATTATCCATGATTGTATCAATCGTTAAGCCAATCGACAAAGATACATATTTGGCCGGGCATTATCAAAAAAAAACTCGTTTTTCGCCAAGTTTGATTACCTTCGCGGAAGAATAGTTGTATCTATGAACAAATGCTTTGCCGTCCCGGCGATGTTTCTCGCCCTGTTCTTTCTTGACGCCTGCCGTTTCTCTTCTCAAAAATGGGAGACGGAAGTCCTGCAGGCTTGTGATTCGACCGAATTGACAAATCTGAAAATAAAAGTTGTACTGCCCCGTACGGGACATTCCTCCGAGCCGGCCCGGGAAAAGGTGCGGGCTATCCTGGTTTCCGTAATGGACCACAGCCTGGCATCCGTCGCCTCCTATGAGGGGAAGCGGCTGTTTCCGACCTACGACGGAGATACGGAAGATACGCAGGCCCTGCTGGAATACTATCGCCGGGAGACCTCTTCCGCCTTCGGACGGGAAGCGGCCTCTGCCTGCGAGGAGATGAAAACCTATATGGAAGAAGACAGCGGCTGGACCTTCCCGGCTTGGGAATACGACTTTTCCATTCAGAAAGCAGGTGAGTCGCAGCGCTATATTGTCTTCGACGCGACGGAATACAGTTATAGGGGCGGTGCCCACGGCGGTGTCGGGGGCGAAGGTTCCCTGACCTTCGACAAGAAGGACGGGACGCTGGTCCGCGACTGGCTGCTTCCGGACTGTCTCGGACCGATGCAGCCGCTGCTGCGCAAGGGGCTGGCCGAATATTTCAGCGAAGGCGGAGATTCCGTCTCTCCCGATGACCTCACATCGTATCTCCTGCTTGAACCGGGCGAACAGACCCTTCCTCTTCCGGCCTGGTCGCCTTTTCCCTCCGACAAGGGGCTGGTCTTTACCTATCAGCAATATGAAATTGCCGCCTATGCGGCCGGAATGCCGAATTTCACCATCCCCTACGACGCCATCCGTCCTTTCCTTACGCCCAAGGCCCTGGAACTTCTCCGGCTTTAACTTATGCCGAGCCGGTCATTCGGGCGAGAAAACGCTCGCGGTAGTGGGGACCGACGGGAAGGGTGACGCCGCTTGACAGGACGGCTTCGCTGCGGGAAAAGCGCGTGACGGCGGAGACGGCCACGATATAGGAGCGGTGTATCTGGATGAAGCCGTCGGGCAGTTCTTCCAGCAGGCGACCCATTCGGTAGAAGGTGACCAGCGGCGCAGCCTCGCTCCGCCGCCAGATTTTGACATATTCTCCCATACCTTCTATATATAGGATATCTTCCGGCAGTACCTTGACCAGCTGCCGCTCGCTCTTGAAGTAGAGTCCGCCGCTGCTCTCAGGCGTCGTGGACGAGTTTTGTACTGCGCCGGTTCCGTCCTTCTTTCGGAAATGGCGCAGGCTGAGGTTGTTGTCCAAGCCAATTATCAGAATGGCCAGCAGCATCGGCACCGTCTCGCGGGGAAGAGGGGGCGGGGGAGCTTCTCCCCCGTGCGGACCGTGGGGCGGCGGAGGCATTTCTCCCGGGCGGGGTGGCGGAGGCGGCATCATCCGGGAACTGTCCGGCTCGAAAGCCGGGCGCTCTTCCCGGAAGGGAGGCGGACTGGGATGAGCGTTCAACAAAAGGAGATGGACAGAAAAGAGTGTCAGGCTCAACGCAAAGACGACGGCGAGTCCGTACCAGACTCTTTTTTCTTTCAGGTAAAGACGGGTAAAAAGCAAGTGATTGACCAGATAGAGCAGAAACAGCGGCAACCAGGTGTGCAGCCAGGCCTTCCCGGGCAGGCAGAGAAAAACGCCCAGGAGCGCAACCCAAATCA